>NZ_JBEOVF010000008.1:0-276964 GCF_040295365.1 Streptomyces sp. NPDC002838
GCCCCCCTGCGGCCCGCGCGGCGGGGTGGCGGGCGGTGCCCCCGCCCCGCCCCCCCCCCCCGACGGCGTTGTAGAGAGCTACGCCTTGCGGAGGCGGAACGTCAGGGTCAAGCCGGTGTCGGTGAACGGGGCGCCGTAGCTGTCGTCCGCCTCGCCCTGGGCGAAGTCCGTTGACAGGACCTCTTCGGCGATCAGACCGGCGTGCTCGGACAGGGCCGCGGTCACCGCCGGGTCCGTCGCGGTCCAGCGCAGCGCGATGCGGTCGGCCACGTCCAGGCCACTGTTCTTGCGGGCCTCCTGGATCAGGCGGATCGCGTCACGGGCCAGGCCCGCCCGCCGCAGCTCCTCCGTGATCTCCAGGTCCAGGGCGACCGTCGCGCCGGAGTCGGACGCCACCGACCAGCCCTCGCGCGGCGTCTCCGTGATGATCACCTCGTCGGGAGCGAGGGTGACCGTCTCACCGTCCACCTCCACCGACGCCGTGCCCTCACGCAGTGCCAGGGAAAGGGCGGCCGCATCCGCGTTCGCGATCGCCTTCGCCACGTCCTGGACCTTCTTTCCGAACCGCTTGCCCAGCGCACGGAAGTTGGCCTTGGCCGTGGTGTCGACCAGGCTGCCGCCGACCTCGCTGAGAGACGCCAGCCCCTCCACGTTCAGCTCTTCCGTGAGCTGCGTGTGCAGCTCGGGGTTGAGGGAGCCGAAGCCCGTCGCCGCCACCAGCGCCCGCTTCAGCGGCTGACGCGTCTTCACGCCCGACTCCGCGCGCGTGGCACGGCCCAGCTCCACCAGCCGCCGTACCAGAACCATCTGCTTCGACAGCTCGGGGTCGATCGCCGTCAGGTCAGCCTCCGGCCAGGACGCCAGGTGCACCGACTCCGGGGCGCCCGGGGTGACCGGCACGACCAGGTCCTGCCAGACCCGCTCCGTGATGAACGGCGTCAGCGGGGCCATCAGCTTGGTGACCGTCTCGACGACCTCGTGCAGCGTGCGCAGTGCCGCCTTGTCGCCCTGCCAGAAGCGGCGACGGGAGCGGCGTACGTACCAGTTGGACAGGTCGTCGACGAACGCCGAGAGCAGCTTGCCGGCGCGCTGGGTGTCGTACGCCTCCAGGGACTGGGTGACCTGGTCCACCAGCGCGTGCAACTCGCTGAGCAGCCAGCGGTCCAGCAGCGGGCGGTCCGCCGGGGCCGGGTCCGCCTCGGACGGGGCCCAGTCGGACGTGCGCGCGTACAGAGCCTGGAACGCGACCGTGTTCCAGTAGGTGAGGAGCGTCTTCCTCACCACCTCCTGGATCGTGCCGTGGCCCACGCGGCGTGCCGCCCACGGGGAGCCGCCGGCCGCCATGAACCAGCGGACCGCGTCCGCGCCGTGCCGGTCCATGAGCGGGATCGGCTCAAGGGTGTTGCCCAGGTGCTTGGACATCTTGCGGCCGTCCTCGGCGAGGATGTGACCGAGGCAGACGACGTTCTCGTACGACGACTTGTCGAAGACCAGGGTGCCGACGGCCATCAGCGTGTAGAACCAGCCTCGCGTCTGGTCGATGGCCTCGCTGATGAACTGCGCCGGGTAGCGGGACTCGAACAGTTCCTTGTTCTTGTACGGGTAGCCCCACTGCGCGAACGGCATCGACCCCGAGTCGTACCAGGCGTCGATGACCTCCGGCACACGCGTCGCCGTCTTCTCGCACTGGGGGCACGCGAAGGTGACCTTGTCGATGTACGGGCGGTGCGGGTCCAGGCCGGACTGGTCGGTGCCGGTCAGCTCGGTCAGCTCGGTGAGCGAGCCGACGCAGGTGAGGTGGTCGTCCTCGCAGCGCCAGATCGGCAGCGGGGTGCCCCAGTAGCGGTTGCGGGACAGCGCCCAGTCGATGTTGTTGTTCAGCCAGTCGCCGTACCGGCCGTTCTTGACCGTGTCCGGGAACCAGTTGGTGTTCTCGTTCTCCTGGAGGAGGCGGTCCTTGATGGCCGTGGTGCGGATGTACCAGGACGGCTGCGCGTAGTAGAGGAGCGCGGTGTGGCAGCGCCAGCAGTGCGGGTAGCTGTGCTCGTACGGGATGTGCTTGAGGAGGAGACCGCGCTGCTGGAGATCTTCGGTGAGCTTTTCGTCCGCCTTCTTGAAGAAGACGCCGCCGACCAGGGGGACGTCCTCCTCGAACGTGCCATCGGGACGGACCGGGTTCACGACCGGCAGGCCGTAGGCGCGGCAGACCTTGAGGTCGTCCTCACCGAAGGCGGGGGACTGGTGGACGAGACCGGTGCCGTCCTCGGTGGTGACGTACTCGGCGTTGACCACGAAGTGGGCCGCTGCCGGGAACTCGACGAGCTCGAACGGACGCTGGTAGGTCCAGCGCTCCATCTCGGCGCCGGTGAAGGTCTGACCGGTGGTCTCCCAGCCCTCGCCGAGCGCCTTGGCGACGAGCGGTTCGGCGACGACGAGCTTCTCCTCGCCGTTCGTCGTGACGACGTAGGTGACCTCGGGATGGGCGGCGACCGCCGTGTTGGAGACCAGCGTCCAGGGCGTGGTCGTCCACACCAGGAGCGCGGCCTCGCCGGCGAGCGGACCGGAGGTGAGCGGGAAACGGACGTACACGGACGGGTCCACGACCGTCTCGTAGCCCTGAGCCAGCTCGTGGTCCGACAGGCCGGTGCCGCAGCGGGGGCACCAGGGGGCCACGCGGTGGTCCTGCACCAGCAGGCCCTTGCCGAAGATCTCCTTGAGCGACCACCAGACCGACTCGACGTACTCCGGGTCCATGGTCCGGTAGGCGTCGTCGAGGTCGACCCAGTAGCCCATGCGGGTCGTCAGCTCCGCGAAGGCGTCGGTGTGCCGGGTCACGGACTCGCGGCACTTGGCGTTGAACTCGGCGATGCCGTACGCCTCGATGTCCTGCTTGCCGCTGAAGCCGAGCTCCTTCTCCACCGCCAGCTCCACCGGCAGGCCGTGGCAGTCCCAGCCGGCCTTGCGGGCCACGTGGTGGCCGCGCATGGTGCGGAAGCGGGGGAAGACGTCCTTGAAGACGCGCGCCTCGATGTGGTGGGCGCCCGGCATGCCGTTGGCGGTGGGCGGGCCCTCGTAGAACACCCACTCGGGGCGGCCCTCGGACTGCTCCAGGCTCTTGGCGAAGATCTTCTGCTCGCGCCAGAAGTCGAGCACGGCGTGCTCGAGCGCGGGCAGGTCGACCTGGGCGGGCACCTGGCGGTACGTCGGCGTTGTCATCAGCGAGCTTCCTCCGGCGGACTTGCTGCCTTCCGTCCGGAGGGACGAGAGCTACGTGATTTCCTACGCCGTCTTCGGCGCGCTCCCGCGGTACCACCCTCCTTGGCTCCCCGGTGCGTCGTCCACGCCGGTGAGCCCCCTCATTGGGGTCGCGATGCCGGTTCTACCGACCGCCGCCGTTCGGCTGCGGCTTTCTTCCGGCGGCTCCGGGGTGATCTTCACGTCGCGCTCGCCCCCGGGCTTCCACCGTCCCCGGGTCGCTCTGGGCTGCGTACGCCGCTACTCGTCCCCATCCACGCTTTTCGCTCCGCCCAGTGTACGGCGCCGCGAGGACAGCGGCCGACCGGTTTTCCGGCGGCGCGGGGCGGTGGGCGCGGAGGGCGTGTGATGACCCGAATGGGGTGGTGCACGTGTTCGGATTCTGGGACGTCCGGCCCGGCGGATTACCTGGCGGGGAGCTGGGCACAACGCATGCAGGTTTGTCGCGCGGCATCCGCGAGGCGGGCGAATCGGGCGGTGCGCCCCGTTGCCGCGGGACTCAAGTCGATTTATCGTCCCAGCACGATTCGCGAGCAAGATCACAATATGTGAAGGGGCCGCGACCATGGTGGCGAAGAAGACCGCCGTACAGCAGTCGGCGTCCGGCAGGTCCACACATGCCTCCGGCGGTGCGGCCAAGGACGTGGGCGGGAAGAAGAGCACGCAGGGGGCTTCGGCCAAGCGGGCGGCCAAGGCCGTGAAGACGGTGGGTACGGCGGCGAAGAAGACCGCCCTGAAGAAGACCGCCGAGAAGGAGGCGGCTCCCAGGAGCGCGGGCGCGGGAGCCAAGAAGGCCGTCCCGAAGAAGGCGGTCACCAAGAAGGCTGCCGCGAAGAAGACCCCGGTCAGGAAGACGGCCTCGGCGAAGAAGACCGCCACGAAGAAGGTCACGGCTTCCAATGCGGCTCCTTCCAAGAAGCCGGCCGCGGAGGAGGGGGCCGAGAGAACGGCGGCCAAGGAGGCGGCCGGGAGGAAGGAAACGGCAAAGAAGGCCGTAGCGAAGAACGCCGTGGCGAAGAAGCCGGCGGCCACAAAGGAGGCGGCCACGAAGGAGGCGGCCACGAAGGAGGCGGCCACGAAGAAGGTGGTCGTGAAGAAGACAGCTGTCCCTGAGGGCACGTCCACGAAGAGCGCCCCTACGAAGAGCGCCTCCACGAAACGCGCCTCTACGAAGAGCGCGGCCCACAAAAGTGCGGCCAAGAAGAGCACGGCCAAGAAGGCGGGCGCGGCCGAGGCCGCGGAGCAGACGGGAGCCACGACGGTGGTTACGAAGAAGACTCCTGGCACGGCCATGGCGGCGAAGACCGCCGTTCCCAAGGCAAGGATCGCCGCGGCGGAGCCCGGCGAGCTCGCGGTGCGCCCCGGTGAGGACCCCTGGACCCCGGAAGAGGTCGAGGAAGCGCGCGCCGAACTGCAGTCCGAGGCGACTCGGCTGAGCAACGAGATCACCTCGTCCGAGGAATCCCTGGTGGGCCTGATGCGGGACTCCGGGGACGGCGCCGGCGACGACCAGGCGGACACCGGGACCAAGAACATCACCCGTGAGCACGAGATGGCCCTGGCGGCCAACGCGCGCGAGATGCTGATCCAGACCGAGCGTGCCCTGGAACGGCTCGACGCGGGCACGTACGGCCTGTGCGAGAACTGCGGCAACCCCATCGGCAAGGCCCGCATGCAGGCCTTCCCACGGGCCACGCTGTGCGTCGAGTGCAAGCAGAAGCAGGAGCGACGGTACTGATCGGTTCCCGGGTGCTTGCTGGTGGGCGTGCCGTACTCTCGTCCTCAGTCAGGTAACTAGGTTGAGGGACTCACGTGGCAGAGGCGGAGCGCATCATCGGTACGCCGGACACCCCAGAGGGGTCGGGGGCCGAGCCGGAGCAGTCGTCCGGGCCGGAATCCGGTTCGGACGGGCAGGAGAGTGCCGGCGCGCGGCCCAGGGGCAAGCGGCGGATCGCCGTCCTGTTCGCCGTCGCGGCCTTCGCGTACGCCCTCGACCTGATCAGCAAGATGATCGTGGTCGCCAAGCTGGAACACCACCCGCCGATCGAGATCATCGGGGACTGGCTGAGGTTCGAGGCCATCCGCAACGCCGGTGCCGCCTTCGGCTTCGGCGAGGCCTTCACCGTGATCTTCACGGTGATCGCCGCGGCGGTGATCGTGGTGATCGTCCGGCTCGCCCGCAAGCTCTACAGCCTGCCCTGGGCGATCGCCCTCGGCCTGCTGCTCGGCGGCGCGCTCGGCAACCTCACCGACCGGATCTTCCGCTCGCCGGGCGTCTTCGAGGGCGCGGTCGTCGACTTCATCGCGCCCAAGCACTTCGCCGTCTTCAACCTCGCAGACTCGGCGATCGTGTGCGGTGGCATCCTGATCGTGCTGCTGTCGTTCAAGGGCCTCGACCCGGACGGGACCGTCCACAAGGACTGAGTCCGCGACGGGCCCGTGCAGGGTTTTCCACAGGCTCCGTACGGGGCCGTCGGGCCCGTCCGGCATACTCGACGGGTGAGCACCATTCCCGAGATCCGTAACCTGCCCGTGCCCGACGGCCTGGAGGGCGAGCGCGTAGACGCCGCCATCTCCCGCATGTTCGGCTTCTCCCGGACCAAGGCGGCCGAACTCGCCGCCGCGGGGAAGGTCACGGTCGACGGATCGGTGGTCGGCAAGTCGGAGCGCGTGCGCGGCGGGGCCTGGCTGGAGGTCGAGATGCCGCAGGCGCCCGCGCCGGTGCAGATCGTCGCCGAGCCGGTCGAGGGCATGGAGATCGTGCACGACGACGATGACGTGGTCGTGATCGTCAAGCCGGTCGGCGTGGCCGCGCACCCCAGCCCCGGCTGGAGCGGACCCACGGTCATCGGCGGGCTCGCCGCCGCCGGCTACCGGATCTCCACCTCCGGCGCCGCCGAGCGCCAGGGAATCGTGCACCGCCTCGACGTCGGCACGTCCGGCCTGATGGTCGTGGCCAAGTCGGAGTACGCGTACACCTCGCTCAAGCGCCAGTTCAAGGAGCGCACGGTCGACAAGCGGTACCACACGCTCGTCCAGGGCCACCCCGACCCGACCAGCGGCACCATCGACGCGCCCATCGGCCGCCACCCGAACCACGACTACAAGTGGGCGGTCACCGCCGACGGCAAGCCGTCCGTCACGCACTACGACCTCATCGAGGCCTTCCGCGCGGCCTCCCTCCTCGACGTCAAGCTGGAGACCGGCCGCACCCACCAGATCCGCGTCCACATGGCCGCCCACCGCCACCCGTGCGTCGGTGACCTGACGTACGGCGCCGACCCGACGCTCGCCAAGCGGCTCCGCCTCACCCGCCAGTGGCTGCACGCCGTGCGGCTGGGCTTCGAGCACCCCGGGGACGGACAGTGGGCGGAGTTCGCGTGCGACTACCCGGACGACCTTCAGCAGGCCCTCGACCAGGTCCGCGAGGAGACATACGCATGAGCGGGCCGTACGTCGTGCGGGTCGCCGAGGACCTGGCCGACCGTGAGGCGTGCTTCGCGGTGCGCAAGGAGGTCTTCGTCGGCGAGCAGGGGGTCCCCGAGGACATCGACTACGACGCCTACGACCCCGTCGCCCTGCATGTGCTGGCGGTCCGGGAGGACGGGATGCCGCTCGGGACCGGGCGGCTGCTGTACGGCGAGGCGGCCGCCACCAAGACCGACGGCGACCAGGCCGTCGGCTCCCTCGGACGGCTCGCCGTGACGAAGGCCGCGCGCGGGCTCGGCGTCGGGGCGGCCCTCGTCCGCGCCATCGAGGACGCGGCACGCGCGCGTGGGCTCGCGGCCGTGGACCTGCACGCGCAGACGCACGCGCTGGGGTTCTACGAGCGGCTGGGGTACGCGGCGTACGGGCCGGAGTACCTGGAGGCCGGGATACCGCACCGGGCCATGCGGCGCGTGCTGTAGCCCAGAACGTCGATACGCCCCCGGAGCGTTGACCGTGGATCAGTTGGCCCTGCTGTTCGTGCTGTTGCTCGGGGCCGTGGTGAGCGTTCCGGTCGGTGACCGGCTGGGGCTGCCGGCGCCGGTGCTGATGACACTCCTCGGAATCGTCCTCGCGCTGCTCGACTTCGTGCCGAACGTCACGATCCCGCCGGACCTCATCCTGCCCCTGCTGTTGCCGCCCCTGCTGTACGCCGCCGTACGACGCACGTCCTGGCGGCAGTTCGCGGCCAACCGACGGCCGATCTTCCTGCTGGCCGTGGCGCTGGTGTTCGTCACCACCGTGTGCGTGGCCGCCGTCGCGAACGCGATCGTGCCGGGGCTGCCGATCGCCGCCGCCGTGGCGCTCGGCGCGCTGGTCGCGCCGCCCGATCCGGTCGCGGCGACCGCTGTCGCCGGGCAGCTCGGGCTGCCGCGCCGGCTGGTGTCCATCCTGGAGGGCGAGGGGCTCTTCAACGACGTCACGGCCATCGTGCTGTACCACGTGGCGATCGCCGCGGCCGTGAGCGGGACCTTCTCGCCGTGGGAGGCGGGGCTCGACCTGGTGCTGTCCGCCGTGGTGGCGGTGGCGGTCGGGCTGGCGCTGGGCTGGGGTGCCAACAAGCTGATGGATCTGCTGGGGGACGCGACCCTGCAGATCTCGCTCACGCTGCTGGTGCCGTACGCCTCGTACGTGCTGGCGGAGGAGTTCCACGGGTCCGGGGTGCTCGCCGTGCTGACCACCGCACTGTTCCTCGCCGAGTACGCCACCGATCCCGACGACGTGATGACGCGGCTCGCCGGGCACACGTTCTGGGGCATCGTCGACACGCTGGTCACCGGGGTCGCGTTCGGGCTGATCGGGCTGGAGCTGCACCACGCGGTCCGGACGGCGTCCGGGCGGTGGGGGGAGATGCTCGGGTGGGCGGCGGCGATCGTGGGGGTGGTGGTGCTGGTGCGGCTGGCGTGGTTGCTGCCGGCCACCTGGCTCGCCCGGCGGATGCACGCGAAGCGGGACCACGACGAGGACATTCCGGTGAGCTGGCGGGAGACCGTCGTCATGTGGTGGTCGGGGATGCGGGGAGTGGCCTCGGTGGCGCTGGCGCTGGCGATTCCGTTGAAGACCGATGAGGGGGCGGCCTTTCCGGACCGCGACGAGATCGTCTTCATCGCCTTCGGAGTGATCATGGCGACGCTGGTGTTGCAGGGGCTGACCCTGCCGTGGCTGGTGAAACGGCTCGGGGTGCGGGCCGACACGGATCGCGAGAAGGAGTTCGAGAAGGCGCTGGCGCTGCGGGCGGCGAAGGCCGCGAAGCGGAGGCTGCGGGAGATCGAGGCCGTGGAGGAGTTGCCGGAGGAACTGTCCGAGCAGATGCTTCGGCGGGCCTTCGACATCGGGGTGCGGATCAGTCCGGACGTGGGGGAGGACGAGCGGCGGGAGGCGCATGACAAGCGGGTGCGCAGGCTGAAGCGGGTGCGGCGGATTCAGGGGGAGATGTTGAGCGCGGCGCGGCATGAGGTGTTGGCGGCGCGGGGTGAGGCGGGAGCCGATCCGGAGGTGGTGGATCGGGTGTTGCGGCACCTTGATGTGCGGAGTTTGCGGTGAGTCGGGGGGTGCGGGGGTGTGAGGGTTCTCGTTGGTTGGTCTCCCACCCACGCACCACCCGTTTCCAGTTGGTCGAGGGGCTGGACTCTCCTCTGGGGGTTGATCGCCGTTGGCGGCCGCCGGTCTCGCCTTCGTCCTGCCTCAGCGGTCCGCTCTCGGCGGCTCGTATGCCCGGCGCGGGGATGCCCCGTCGGAGGACGGGTGGCCGTTCGTGCGGTTCGGGGGGAGGGACGCTTCCGCCGTGTTGACGCGGGGGAGGGCGTACGGGTGTTCGTCGGCCAGCCAGCTGATCATTCGCTCGCGGATCGTGACCCGTACCGTCCAGATGTCGTCGGCGTCCTTGGCGGTCGCCAGGGCCCGTACCTGCATGGTGTTCGGGGTGGTGTCCGTGACGTCCAGGCCGTAGGCGCGGCCGTCCCAGGCCGGACACTCGCGCAGGAAGTCGCGCAGCTTCTCGCGCATCGCGTCCAGGGGTGCCGAGTGATCGACGTGCCAGAAGACGGTCCCGGTCATCTGGGGGGTGCCGCGTGACCAGTTCTCGAAGGGCTTGGACGTGAAGTACGAGACCGGCATGGTGATCCGGCGCTCGTCCCAGGTCCGTACGGTCAGGAACGTCAGCGTGATCTCCTCGACCGTGCCCCACTCGCCGTCCACCACGACCGTGTCGCCGATGCGCACCATGTCGCCGAAGGCGATCTGCAGCCCGGCGAACATGTTGCCGAGCGTCGACTGGGCGGCCACGCCGGCGACGATGCCCAGGATTCCGGCCGAGGCCAGCAGCGAGGCGCCCGCCGCGCGGAACGCCGGGAAGGTCAGCAGCATCGCCGCCACCGCCACCACGCCGACGACAGCGGAGACCACCCGCATGATCAGCGACACCTGCGTACGCACACGCCGTAGCCGGGCCGGGTCGCGGTGGGCGCGGGCGTAACTCGTGTACGTCGTCTCGACTATCGCGCCCGCGATGCGGATCACCAACCAGGCGGTGGCCCCGATCAGCACGAGCGTGAGCGTCCGGCCGACGGCGGCGCTGTGCCGCTCCAACAGCTTCGTCTCGTCGTACGACGCTCTCAGCATCGCCGCGCACAGCACGAGCTGGTACGGGATACGGCCCCGGCGCAGTAGACCCCACAGCGGGGTCTCGTGATGCCGTTCGTCGGCCTTGCACAGCAGACGGTCGGTGATCCAGCCGATGACCAGTGTGACCGCGACCGCGCCGCCGACCACGATCAGTGGGCGGAGTAGGTTCTCCATGCCCTCGAACGTAACCGCCCCCGGGCGGGCATGAACATGTGACTTCGCGCTCAAGGTGGGTACGGCCGCGGCCCCCGCGCCGGGACCTGCGCTGTCGTACCCGGCTGGCACCATGGCCTCATGAACATCATGCTCTTTCACTCGACCTATGGCCTCAGGCCCGCGGTGCGCGCGGCCGCGGACCGGCTGCGTGCCGCGGGGCACGAGGTGTGGACGCCGGACCTCCTCGAGGGTCGAACGTTCGAGACGGTCGAGGAGGGCATGGCCTTCCATGACGAGGTCGGCAAGGACGAGCTGCTCAAGCGGGCCGTCCTGGCCGCCGCGCCCTACTCGGAGCGCGGGCTGGTGTACGCCGGGTTCTCGCTCGGCGCCTCCATCGCCCAGACCCTCGCGCTCGGCGACGACAAGGCCCGCGGGCTGCTGCTTCTGCACGGCACGTCGGACATCGCGCCGAACGCGAGCGTGGACGAGCTGCCCGTGCAGCTGCATGTCGCCGAGCCGGATCCGTTCGAGACGGACGACTGGCTGAGCGCCTGGTATCTCCAGATGGGCAGAGCGGGTGCGGACGTGGAGGTGTACAGATACGCCGGGGCCGGCCACCTGTACACCGACCCCGACCTGCCGGACTACGACGAGGAGGCCGCCGAGGCCACCTGGCGGGTGGCGCTCGGCTTCCTCGAAACGCTCTAGACGGGGTCGTAGGCGCGTTCCACTTTCTGCGTGCCGCTGCGTGTGCGGTACGAACGGGCCCAGGACGAGGTCGCGTCCGGCTTCGTGCGGTCGGACAGGACGTAGTAGTCCATCTGCGCGCGGTCGGCGGTGATGTCCAGGACGCCGTAGCCGTGGCGGTCGGTGTCGACCCAGCGGACGTGCCGGTTGGCGGCCTTGATGATCGGCGCGGCGACGGCGGAGATCGTGCCCTCGGGGGCTTTCACGATGTCGTCGAGGTTGTCCGAGGTGACCGAGGTGACCACGAACTCCGTGGCGGCCGAGGCGGACAGCGGGTACGTACCGGCGTCCACCGGCACGTCGTTGGCCCACGCCATGTGGATGTCGCCGGTCAGGAAGACCGTGTTGCGGATGGCGTTCGAGCGCAGGTGCGCGAGAAGTTCCCGACGGTCGTCCGTGTAGCCGTCCCACTGGTCGGTGTTGAGGGCGAGTCCCTCCTTGGGCAGGCCCAGCAGCTCGGCGAGTGGCTTGAGCAGATCCGCGGTGAGCGAGCCGATCGCGAACGGCGAGATCATCACCGAGTTGCCCACCAGCCGCCAGGTGGTGTCGGACGCCTTCAGGCCCGACTTCAGCCAGTCGAGTTGGGCGCGCCCGGTGAGCGTACGCTCCGGGTCGTCGACCGAGCCGTTGCCCACGGCGACCTGCTGCGAGCGGAAGGAGCGCAGGTCCAGGAGCGAGAGGTCGGCGAGCTTGCCGAAGCGCAGCCGCCGGTAGGTGGTGCCCGCGACCGCCGTGCGCACCGGCATCCACTCGAAGTAGGCCTGCTTGGCGGCGGCCTGACGGGCGGACCAGGCGCCCTCGGCGCCCTCGGTGTGGTTCTCGGCGCCGCCCGTCCAGGCGTCGTTGGCGAACTCGTGGTCGTCCCAGATGGCGACGACCGGGGCGGCGGCGTGCAGGGCCTTCAGGTCCGGGTCTGTCTTGTAACGGCCGTGCCGGGTGCGGTAGTCGGCGAGGGTGAGGATCTCGTGCGTGGGTGCGTGCGGCCGTACGACGGTGTCGCGTGTGCCGTACTCGCCGGTGCCGTACTCGTAGACGTAGTCGCCCAGGTGCAGCCAGGCGTCCAGGTCGCCCCGGGCCGCGAGATGGCGGTACGACGAGAAGTGGCCGGCCTCCCAGTTGGAGCAGGAGACCACGCCGAAGCGGAGGTTGGCCACGGACGCGTCCGCCGCCGGCGCGGTGCGGGTACGCGCCACCGGGGAGTCGGTGCCGCCGGCCGAGAAGCGGAACCAGTAGTCGGTGGCCGGCTCCAGGCCGCGCACATCGGCCTTGACGGTGTGGTCGGAGGCGGCGGTCGCGGTGACGGAGCCCTTGGCGACGATGTTCGTCAGCGCCTTGTCCTTGGCGATGACCCATTCGACCTCGGTGGTGGGGCCGAGCCCGGAGCCGGGTGTCGCCTCGGCGGTGGGCGTGACGCGGGTCCACAGCAGGATGCCGTCGGGCAGCGGGTCGCCGGAGGCGGCGCCGTGCAGGAAGGCGGGGGCGGCGTCGGCGGCCCGGGCGGGCAGGGCGGCGGTGAGCGGGCCGGCCAGGACGGCGGTGGCGGCCGCGGCCTTGACGACCGTACGGCGGCGCGGGGACAGCGAGTCGGCGCTCGCGGACGGCGAGGAGGCGCTGTCGGACGTGGAGTTGGCGCTTTCGGATGATCTGTATCGACTGGTCACGGGCGATCAGATTACTGACCAGTACGATAAAAGAGCGGGCGAACTGTAAAAGTTCGCCCGCTCTTCTACTGAAGGTCGGTTCAGGCCTTGAGGGCCGCCTCGATCGCCGTGTTGAAGTCGGCGACCGTCATCGGCGCGTTCTTGCTGCCGGGGGCGGTCAGCGTCTTGCCGTCCATCTTCAGGGTCGGGGTGCCCTGCACACCGCTGTCGTCGAACTTCGCGGACATCTCCAGCGCCCACTTGTCGTAGGTGCCGTTCTTCACGGCGTTCTGGAACTTCGTGTTGCCCTTCAGGGCGGAGACGGTGTCCGCGATCTCGATGAGGTAGTCGTCGTCCTTGAACTTGTCGTCGGACTCCTCCGGGTGCCACTTCGCCGAGTACATCGCGGTCTTGTACTGGAGGAAGGCCTCGGGGCTGACGTTGAGCGCGGCTCCCAGGGCGCTGAGCGCGTTCTTCGAGCCCTCGCCGCCCAGGCCGTTGTCGAGGAACGTGGCGCCGATGTACTGGACCTTGAACTTGCCGTCCTCGACGTCCTTGTCCAGGGTCGAGCCGACGGTCTGCTCGAACTGGGCGCAGACCGGGCAGCGCGGGTCCTCGTACATCTCGAGGGTCTTCTTGGCGCTGCTCTTGCCGATGACGACGGTCGTGCCGTTCTCGCCGGTGGTGTTGGCCGGCTTGACGAGCTTGTCGTCCTTCGCGGCCTCCCAGTAGCCGGGCTTGTTGCCCTGGACGACCGCGTAGCTGATGCCGCCTGCTATCGCCAGGACGCCGACTATGGAGCCGGCCACGATGACCTGCCGCTTGATCTTGTCGCGCTTGGCCTGGCGCTCGCGCTCCTGGCGCAGCCGCTCGCGGGCGGCGCTCTTCGCGGCCTGGCTGTTCCGCTTGCTCATGGGTGATCTCCGTAAGGGGACGCGCACACGTGGTGTGCGGGGATACATATGGGGGACTGGTGGTGCTCAGGTGCGTTCAGCGCTTGTTCAGGCGAAAGCGACCGAGCACGGCGGTCCACGCCGTCCCAGGGAGTGCACGAGGAACCGCTCGCGCGCGGTGGTCGTACGGCGGGCGGGGCGCCGCGGGCGGCCCACCTCGGAAGCCGGCCGGACCGTCACCGCGGCGACCGCCAGCAGCAGTGGCCGGAACGTGGTCGCGGCCACCGCCCGCAGCAACTGGGCCAGTGCCCGCTCGCCGCGGCGCAGCCAGGCGGCGGCGAGGAGACCCACGCCGACGTGCGCGCCGAGCAGCAGCCAGGCGGTCGCCGGGTCGGCATGGGCGAGCAGACCGCCGAGCCGGTCGGTGTCGGTGCCCGTCACCCTCGCCAGCGGGGCGCCCACGCTGGTGCCGTCGCCGCACAGCACGTCGAATCCGAAGGAGCGCAGCGGGCCCGCGACCGGGCCGCCGGCCGCGCCGTAGCAGACGTGCTGCCCGGTGGTGAAGACGGTGTCGGCGGCCAGCTCCAGCGGGATCAGCAGGGCGGCGATCCGGCCGAAGCCGCGCTCGCGGCCGGCCAGGGCGTAGGCGAGGACGAACACGGCGACGGCGATCACGGCCACCGTGTTCAGCGGCAGCGGGACCCTGGACAGCAGGACGTGCGACGCGGTGCTGAGCGTCACGACGACTGCCGTGAACAGCGCCGCGCGTACGGCTCTGAGCTGGGTCCCGGATATGTCCATAGCTAAGGAGAGTCTGTCACGTGGGTCGGTAAGGGACCCCTAAAGGGTCCCTGTGAGGCGGCTGATCGACAGCGGACTGTTAGAGACCCGGAATCCGGCTGTTGCGGAACAGGTCCACGAAGATCTGGTGGTCGGCACGCGCGCGTGCGCCGTAGCCGTGCGCGAAGTCGACCAGCAGGCCCGCGAAACCGTCCTCGTCGGCCGCGATCGCCGCGTCGATGGCCCGTTCGGTGGAGAACGGCACCAGGGACTCGCCGGAGGTGTCGTCCGCCGCCGAGTGCATGGTGGCGGTGGCCCGGCCCAGGTCGGCGGCGACCTGGGCGATCTCCTCCGGGTCGTCGATGTCCCCCCAGTCCAGATCCACCGCGTACGGCGAGACCTCGGCGACCAGCTGGCCCGCGCCGTCCAGCTCGGTCCAGCCCAGCCACGGGTCTGCGTGCGCCTGGAGGGCGCGCTGCGAGATCACCGTGCGGTGGCCCTCGTGCTGGAAGTAGTCGCGGATCACCGGGTCCGTGATGTGCCGGGAGACGGCCGGCGTCTGGGCCTGCTTGATGTAGATCACGACATCGTTCTCCAGGGCGTCCGTGGCGCCCTCAAGGAGGATGTTGTACGACGGCAGGCCCGCCGAGCCGATGCCGATGCCGCGGCGGCCGACGACGTCCTTCACGCGGTACGAGTCCGGGCGGGCCAGCGACGACTCCGGGAGCGTCTCCAGGTAGCCGTCGAAGGCCGCCAGCACCTTGTAACGCGTGGCCGCGTCCAGCTCGATCGAGCCGCCGCCGGGCGCGAAGCGGCGCTCGAAGTCGCGGATCCCCGTCATCGACTCGAGCAGTCCGAAGCGGGTGAGGGAGCGGGCGTCGCGCAGGGCGTCCAGGAGCGGGCCCTGGGCGGTGTCCAGGGTGAAGGGCGGCACCTCGTCGCTCTTGGCGCCGGTGGCCAGGGCGTGGATCCGCTCGCGGTACGCGCCCGCGTACACCTGCACCAGCTCGGTGATCTGCTCGTCGCTGAGCGCCTTCGCGTACCCCATCAGCGCCACGGAGGCGGCGAGGCGCTTGAGGTCCCAGGTGAAGGGGCCGACGTACGCCTCGTCGAAGTCGTTGACGTTGAAGATCAGGCGGCCCTGGGAGTCCATGTACGTGCCGAAGTTCTCCGCGTGCAGGTCGCCGTGGATCCACACCCGGGACGTCCGATCGTCCAGGTAGGGCCCGCCCCGCTTCTCGGCGTCGATGTCGTGGTAGAAGAGGCACGCCGTGCCGCGGTAGAACGCGAACGCGGAGGCCGCCATCTTCCGGAACTTCACGCGGAACGCGGCCGGGTCGGCGGCCAGGAGCTCGCCGAAGGCGGTGTCGAAGACGGCGAGGATCTCCTCGCCGCGGTGCTCGTCATTGAGCTGCGGAACCGACATCGCTGGGTGCCTCCTGGTACGGGTGGAGCGTGACATGGCGGTGCTGACATGGTGGGCGGATCTTCCCTCACGCCCAACGTTCGACGGCGCTCGGGAGTGCCCGTGTTCTTCGCATGAAGGTACGCGGGGCAGCCCGCAGAGTGTCAGTCCCGAGGCATAGACTTCGACGCTGTCCCCCAGACTGTCCGCAGCCGGTCGGACATCCGTCGACGTATGTTTTCCTTGGAGGCCGCAGCCGTGTCAAAGCCGCCGTTCACGCACCTGCACGTCCACACCCAGTACTCGCTGCTGGACGGTGCCGCGCGGCTGAAGGACATGTTCAACGCGTGCAACGAGATGGGCATGACCCACATCGCCATGTCCGACCACGGCAACCTCCACGGGGCGTACGACTTCTTCCACTCGGCGCAGAAGGCCGGGGTCACTCCGATCATCGGCATCGAGGCGTATGTGGCGCCGGAGTCGCGGCGCAACAAGCGCAAGATCCAGTGGGGTCAGCCGCACCAGAAGCGGGACGACGTCTCCGGTTCGGGTGGTTACACCCACAAGACGATCTGGGCGGCGAACAAGACCGGCCTGCACAACCTGTTCCGGCTGTCCTCGGACGCGTACGCGGAGGGCTGGCTGCAGAAGTGGCCGCGGATGGACAAGGAGACCATCTCCCAGTGGTCGGAGGGGCTGATCGCCTCCACCGGCTGCCCGTCCGGTGAGCTGCAGACGCGGCTGCGCCTCGGCCAGTACGACGAGGCGCTGAAGGCGGCCGCCGAATACCAGGACATCTTCGGCAAGGACCGCTACTTCCTGGAGCTGATGGACCACGGCATCGAGATCGAGCGCCGGGTCCGCGACGGCCTCCTGGACATCGGCAAGAAGCTGGGCATCCCCCCGCTGGTGACGAACGACTCGCACTACACGTACGCGCACGAGGCGTCCGCCCACGACGCGCTGCTGTGCATCCAGACCGGCAAGAACCTCTCCGACCCGGACCGCTTCAGGTTCGACGGCACGGGCTACTACCTGAAGTCCACGGACGAGATGTACGCCATCGACTCCTCGGACGCCTGGCAGGAGGGCTGCCGCAACACGCTGCTGGTGGCGGAGCAGATCGACACCACGGGCATGTTCGAGAAGCGCGACCTGATGCCCAAGTTCGACATCCCCGAGGGCTACACCGAGGTCACCTGGTTCAAGGAGGAGGTCCGCCGCGGCATGGAGCGCCGCTTCCCGGGCGGCATCCCCGAGGACCGCCAGCGGCAGGTCGAGTACGAGATGGACGTCATCATCCAGATGGGGTTCCCGGGCTACTTCCTCGTCGTCGCCGACTTCATCATGTGGGCCAAGAACAACGGCATCGCCGTCGGCCCCGGCCGAGGCTCCGCGGCCGGCTCGATCGTCGCGTACGCCATGGGCATCACCGACCTCGACCCGATCCCGCACGGTCTGATCTTCGAGCGGTTCCTCAACCCCGAGCGCGTCTCCATGCCCGATGTCGACATCGACTTCGACGAGCGCCGGCGCGTCGAGGTGATCCGGTACGTGACGGAGAAGTACGGCGCCGACAAGGTCGCCATGATCGGCACGTACGGCAAGATCAAGGCGAAGAACGCCATCAAGGACTCCGCGCGCGTGCTGGGCTACCCGTACGCGATGGGCGACCGCCTCACCAAGGCGATGCCGGCCGACGTCCTCGGCAAGGGCATCGACCTGAACGGCATCACCGACCCCTCGCACCCCCGCTACAGCGAGGCGGGCGAGATCCGCGCGATGTACGAGAACGAGCCGGACGTGAAGAAGGTCATCGACACCGCCAAGGGCGTCGAGGGCCTGGTCCGGCAGATGGGTGTGCACGCGGCGGGCGTGATCATGTCCAGCGAACCCATCGTCGACCACGCCCCCATCTGGGTGCGGCACACCGACGGAGTGACCATCACACAGTGGGACTATCCCCAGTGTGAGTCGCTGGGCCTGCTGAAGATGGACTTCCTCGGCCTGCGCAACCTCACGATCATGGACGACGCCATCAAGATGGTGAAGGCCAACAAGGGCATCGATCTGGAGATGCTCGCCCTCCCGCTGGACGACCCCAAGACCTTCGAACTGCTCTGCCGCGGTGACACCCTCGGCGTCTTCCAGTTCGACGGCGGTCCGATGCGCTCGCTGCTCCGCCAGATGCAGCCGGACAACTTCGAGGACATTTCCGCCGTCTCGGCCCTCTACCGGCCAGGCCCGATGGGCATGAACTCGCACATCAACTACGCGGAGCGCAAAAACGGCCGCCAGGAGATCACGCCGATCCACAAGGAGCTGGAGGAGCCCCTCGAAGAGGTCCTGGCCGTCACCTATGGCCTGATCGTCTACCAGGAGCAGGTGCAGAAGGCCGCCCAGATCATCGCCGGGTACTCGCTCGGCGAGGCCGACATCCTCCGCCGCGTGATGGGCAAGAAGAAGCCCGACGAACTGGCGAAGAACTTCGTCCTCTTCCAGGAGGGCGCCAAGAAGAAGGGGTACAGCGACGAGGCGATCCAGGCCCTGTGGGACGTGCTGGTCCCCTTCGCCGGATACGCGTTCAACAAGGCACACTCGGCCGCGTACGGACTGGTCTCGTACTGGACGGCGTACCTGAAGGCGAACTACCCCGCCGAATACATGGCCGCGCTGCTCACCTCGGTCAAGGACGACAAGGACAAGTCGGCGGTCTACCTCAACGAGTGCCGGCGCATGGGCATCAAGGTGCTCCCGCCGAACGTCAACGAGTCGATGTCCAACTTCGCCGCGCAGGGCGACGACGTGATCCTCTTCGGCCTCTCCGCGGTGCGCAACGTCGGCACCAACGTGGTCGAGTCGATCATCAGGAGCCGCAAGACGAAGGGGAAGTACGCCTCCTTCCCCGACTACCTCGACAAGGTCGAGGCGGTGGTCTGCAACAAGCGGACCACGGAATCGCTGATCAAGGCCGGCGCCTTCGACTCCATGGGACACACCCGCAAGGGACTGACCGCGCAGTACGAGCCGATGATCGACAACGTGGTCGCGGTCAAGCGCAAGGAGGCCGAGGGCCAGTTCGACCTCTTCGGCGGCATGGGCGAGGAGGAGAGCAACGAGCCCGGCTTCGGGCTGGACGTGGAGTTCACCACCGACGAGTGGGAGAAGACCTACCTGCTCGCCCAGGAGCGGGAGATGCTCGGCCTGTACGTCTCCGACCACCCGCTGTTCGGTCTGGAGCACGTGCTGTCGGACAAGGCGGACGCGGGCATCGCCCAGCTCACCGGCGGCGAGCACGCCGACGGCGCAGTGGTGACCATCGGCGGCATCATCTCCGGCCTGCAGCGCAAGATGACCAAGCAGGGCAACGCCTGGGCCATCGCCACGGTGGAGGACCTGGCCGGTTCCATCGAGTGCATGTTCTTCCCGGCGACGTATCAGCTGGTGTCGACCCAACTCGTCGAGGACGCCGTGGTGTTCGTCAAGGGCCGCCTCGACAAGCGCGAGGACGTGCCCCGGCTCGTCGCGATGGAACTCCAGGTCCCCGACCTGTCGAACGCGGGCACCAACGCGCCCGTGATCCTCACCATCCCGGCCACGCGGGTCACCCCGCCGATGGTCAGCCGCCTCGGTGAGATCCTCAGCCACCACAAGGGCGAGAGCGAGGTCCGGATCAAGCTCCAGGGACCGCGCAAGACGACCGTGCTGCGCCTGGACCGCCATCGCGTGAAGCCCGACCCGGCCCTCTTCGGCGACCTGAAGGTGCTGCTGGGCCCGTCCTGCCTCGCCGGATGAGCACAGTGCCCGTCCTGGGCGGGACGAGCAACTGACGCACGCGAGGGGCGCACCCGTCATCGGATGCGCCCCTCTTCATGAGTCCGGGCCGCAACAGCCCGTTACGCAGACTCAGTTGTGACCGAAGCGCTTCTGGCGGCCCTTGCGGGCCATGTCACCAGGCGTCACCTGGGGGGAGTGGTGCTCGACCTGCGTCTCCACCGACGACTGCCGGGCCTGCTGCTGACCACGCTCGGACTGCGGCTGCTTACGGTCCTGCTTCTTGTTCTTGGCCATGGTGATCTGCCTCCTGTGGGGGATCTAGGGGCCAGGGCCGGGACCAGATTCACATAGGCCGACAAGGTGCGCATGTCGGATAATTACCGTGCGTTACAGGGCTCGTCGGAGCGCGATGCCCCGAAACGCCACGCCGAAGATCGAGTTCCGGCCGTTAACCCCCGCGTGGTCGGGCAGACTCGAAGCAAGCCCGAAGCAAACCTCCCGGGAAGAGGGTGAGTCGTGTGGACCGCTGCATCGTCCTGGTGGACGCCGGGTATCTGCTGGGGGCCGCCGCCAGTCTCCTTGCCGGGGAGCCCTCGCGATCCCGGATCACCGTCGACCACTCCGCCCTCATCCAGGGGCTGCGCGAGCGCGCCGAGTCCGACACGGAACGGCCGCTGCTGCGCATCTACTGGTTCGACGGCGCCCCCGACCGCGTCCCGCAGCCCGAACACCGCAGGTTGCGCGTCATGCCCCGGGTCACCGTCCGGCTCGGTGCGCTGACCCGCAGTGACGGACGCTGGGCCCAGAAGGGCGTCGACGCGGCGATGCACGCCGAGCTGACCGAGCTCGCCCGCAACCGCGCCTGCTCCGACGTCGTCCTCGTCACCGGCGACGGCGATCTGCTGCCGGGCATGATGGCCGCCAAGGAGCACGGCGTCGCCGTACACCTGTGGGCGGTGCAGGCCGCCGACGGCGACTACAACCAGTCCGAGGACCTGGTCGCCGAGGCCGACGAGCGGCGCGTGCTGGACCGTACCTGGATCACCAAGGCCGTACGCGCCAAGGAACTCGGCGGGATCTGTGCGCCGCCACCCGCGCCACGGCCCGAGATCGCGGCCATCCTCTCCGCCCCACTGCCCGAGTCCGCGCTCTCCTCGGCGGGCGAGCGGCCCGCCGAGGAGAGCGAGCACGCCCCCGCGGCCGCCCCCTCGGAGAACGGCACGCAGGAGCGGGTGCCCGCGCCCAAGGGCGTGCCCACGCCCAAGGACCTGGCCGCGCTCCGGGCGCCCGGCGTACAGCCCGCCCAGCCGCCCCAGACCGCGACCCTGCGCTGGTCCTCCGACAAGGGCTGGGTCGACCGCCCCGGTGTCGCCGGCGAGCCCCCCGAGGCCGCCTCCATGCCGACGCTGGCGCAGCTGACCACGGCCGAGCAGCGGTGGGCCGACCGGGAGGAGGACATCACCACGGTCGGCGGCGATCCGTACGAGGTGGGACAGGTCTTCGCGCGGCGCTGGATGGGGCGGCTCGGGGACCAGAGCCATCTGCAGAAGCTGTCCGGGATGTACCCGCGGATTCCGCACCGGATCGACGGCGAGCTGCTCAGGTACGCCGCCCGGTTCGGGCTGCTCGCCCACAAGGACGACCAGATCGACGAGCACGATCGGTACGCGATCCGGGCCGGGTTCTGGCGGGAGGTCGACGTCCGGACGGCCGCGGAGCACGCGCCTGCCGGTGAGTGAGAGCCTTACCGGTGGATTTGCCCTTATGGGCGGACCCGAGGGCGGGCGGGCGCCGCGGACCCCGTAGTCTCGTCCCTTGTGAGTACGCGCGCGGCACAGGCACTTCGGCACGGTGACGATGTCGTGTGCGCGGTGCGCGGACTGACCAAGACCTATCCGGCGGTACGCGGTCGGCGCGGCGCGCCGGCAACGCCCGAGGTGAGGGCCACCGACGACGTACGGCTGGACATCCGCCGGGGTGAGATCTTCGGGCTGCTCGGGCCGAACGGCGCCGGCAAGACCACCCTCGTACGGCAGCTGACCGGGCTGATGCGGCCCGACTGCGGCAGCGTCGAGATCCTCGGGCACGACATCGTGCGCCATCCGGAGCGGGCCGCGCGGATCCTCGCCTACCTCGGACAGGAGTCCACCGCCCTCGACGAACTGACCGTGTCGCTCGCCGCCGAGACCACCGGACGGCTGCGCGGCCTCGAGGCGGGTCGGGCGCGGGCCGAGCGGGACGCCGTACTGGACGAGCTGGGCCTCACGCCGATCGCCGCGCGGCCGCTGAAGAAGCTGTCCGGCGGCCAGCGCCGGCTGGCCTGCTTCGCCACCGCGCTGGTGGGGGAACGGCCGCTGCTCGTCCTCGACGAGCCGACCACCGGCATGGACCCCGTGGCGCGGCGCGCGGTGTGGTCCGCCGTGGACCGGCGCCGGGCCGAGAGCGGTACGACCGTGCTGCTCGTCACCCACAACGTCATCGAGGCCGAGACCGTCCTCGACCGGGTCGCGGTGCTCGACCGGGGGCGCGTGATCGCCTGCGACACGCCCGTCGGGCTGAAGGAGCAGGTCGCCGGGGAGGTCCGGGTCGACCTGGTGTGGCGTGAGGCTGCGCCGCTGCACGTCCCCGAGGTCGCCGCGCTGCAGGACCGGGCCGTGGAGTCCGGGCGCCGCTGGACGCTGCGGCTCGGCCCGGACGAGGCCCGTACGGTCGTCGCCACCGTCACCGGCGGGGCCGCCTTCGCCGCGCTGGACGACTTCACGCTGACCACGCCGAGCCTGGAGGACGTGTACCTGGCGCTGGGCGGCGCCGCGCAGCAAGGGCTGGTGAAGGCTTGAGCATCTTCAGCGCACGGACCGTGGCCTTGAGTACGCGGACCGCCGCATCCGTACGGAACAGGGCGACTGCCGGAGTGAAACCCAGAGAGGGGAGCCGCGCGACGTGAGTGTCGTACCCGCAGAGGTCCTGCCGGGCAGCGCCCTGGCCGCGGAGGAGACGGTCCGGGAGGCGGCCGAGCTCGGCCCCCGCGCGCGGCTGTGGCCGGCGCTGGTGGCCGTGTACCGGGCGCAGCTGTCCCGGGCGCGGGTCGCGCGCATCCCGCTGCTGTTCGTGGCCACGTTCCAGTCGATCGGGATCATGGTCCTGATGCGCGGGGTCGTGGACGACGGGGCGGAGGCGCAGGCGGTGGTCGCCGGTTCGTCGGTGCTGGTGGTCGCCTTCGTCGCGCTGAACCTGCTCGCCCAGTACTTCGGCCAGCTGCGGGCCAGCGGCGGGCTCGACCACTACGCGACGCTGCCGGTGCCGCCGGCGGCGATGGTGCTGGGGGCGGCGGGCGCGTACGCGTCGTTCACCGTGCCGGGGACGGTCGTGACCGCCGTCTTCGGAAGCGTGCTGTTCGGGCTGCCGCTGGCGCACCTGTGGGTGCTCGCCGCGGTGATCCCGCTCGCCGGCGCCGCGCTCGCCGGGCTGGGGGCCGCGCTGGGGCTGCTCGCGCCGCGTCCGGAACTGGCCACGCTGCTCGGGCAGCTGGGCATGTCCGCGGCGCTGCTGCTGGGGGTGCTGCCGGCGGACCGGATGCCGGAGGCGGTGCGCTTCGCACGCGATCTGCTGCCGTCGACGTACGGCGTGGAGGCCTTCGCGCGGACCTTCGGGCCGAACCCCGACTGGGCCTTCGTGCTCGGCGATCTCGCCGTGTGCGCGGCGGTCGGCGTGGTGTCGCTGGCCGTCGCCACCTGGGCGTACCGGCGGGCGGCCGTCCGGTGACGCGGCGCACAGGCGGGCCTGGCACGATGTCAGAGTGACCGCACCGTTGACTCCTCCACCGCCGCCGCATGAACAGTCCCCGCACAATGCGTGGCAGGCTGCGCCTCCCGGGTACGTGGCTTCCGCGCCGGATGCGGACGCGTACGGCGCGCACGGTTCGTACGGACAGGATGGGCCCGGGATGAAGACCGAAGTGCGGGAGGCCGCCGTGATCACCGTGGCGGTGGCGCTCGGTGGGGTGCTGCTCGGGGTGCTGTGGTGGTGGCTGGCTCCGCATGTGCCGCTGGTCGGTGACGTGGTGGACAAGAACTGGGTCGTCTACCTCAAGGACACCGAGGGCGAACAGGCGGTCGGGGTCGACGGAACGTTCACTCTGCTGGCCTCGGCCTTCGGGGTCGTGAGTGCGTTCGTCGTGTTCCTCGTGCGGCGGCGTGGTGGCGTGCCGCTGGTGGTGGCGCTGACCGTCGGGGGGCTGCTGGGGTCGTTGCTGGCCTGGCGGCTCGGGGTGTGGCTCGGGCCGGCGCAGGACGTGGTCGCGCATGCGAAGGATGTGGGCAAGGGGGTCACGTTCTCGGCGCCGTTGAGGTTGGGGGCGAAGGGGGCGTTGCTGGTGTGGTCCCTGGCCGCGCTGGTCGTTCATCTGGGGTTGACGGCGTTGTTCGGGCCCCGGGATCCGGAGCCGCATCCGCAGGGGTCGTATGGGGTGCCGCCGGCCTAGGGGTGTCGGTGCGTCGTGGTCGCGGCGGAGATTCTTCGCCCCCGCCGCCCCTACCCGTCCCATCCCTGGGGGCTGCGCCCCCAGACCCCCCTGTCGGCCCTGAACGGGCCTCGTCCTCAAGCGCCGGACGGGCTGGTATTGCCTGACCGGCGCCTAGAAACGCCCGATGGGGGCCACCACCGCTTCCGTCAGCTTCGTCAGGTCCTCGGGGGAGAGCTCGACCTCCAGGCCGCGGCGGCCCGCCGAGACGCAGATCGTGGGGTGGGCGGAGGCCGAGGTGTCCAGGACCGTGGGGAGCTTCTTGCGCTGGCCGAGCGGGGAGATGCCGCCGCGGACGTAGCCCGTGGTGCGTTCGGCGAGCGCCGGGTCGGCCATCGCGGCGCGCTTGCCGCCGACCGCCGCCGCCAGTGCCTTGAGGTCCAGCTGGCCCGCGACGGGGACGATCGCCACCGTCAGGGCGCCGTCGACGTCCGCGACCAGCGTCTTGAACACCCGCTCCGGCGAGACGCCCATCGCCTCGGCCGCCTCCTCACCGTAGGAGGGATGGGAGGGGTCGTGGTCGTAGGAGTGCACCGTGTACGACACCCCCGCGGCCGTCAGCGCCACCGTCGCCGGCGTGCCGCCGGACTGCTGCTGCTTCTGCTTCGACTTCTTCGCCATGGAGGCCTGTTCCCGCCTGTTCCCCGGTGGTCGTACGTCAGTTGAGACTCGTCGGGCCGCGTGTCAGGTCCGACGACGGCAACGACGGCAGACTACGGATGATCGCCGTCTCCGAGCGAAGGAGTTTCAGCTCGTCGCGCAGCCGGGACGCGGTGTCCGGGGCCTGGAGCAGACGCTGCTTGGTCGGGGTGTCCAGCATCATCGCGGCGGCGACGAGGTACGAGACCACGGAGGGTTCGTCGGGCAGGTCCGCGCCGGTGGACAGGGAGCGCTCGCGCGCGCCCGCCAGGCGCTTCTGGTACTGGCGGAAGGCCCGCAGGACCCCCTCCGCCAGCGCACCCGCCTCGTCGCCCGGTTCCTCCGGCAGCTCCTCAAGCTCCGCCGTCAGGAACGGGCCCGACGCGTCGACCGACAGCAGGCGCACCCTCGTCGTCCCCGTCGCCAGCACCTCGAACGTGCCGTCGGCCCGCTCCCGTACCGTCGCGGCGTCCGCCACGCAGCCGGTCCCGTGGAACGACTTGATCGGGTCCTCGCCGAAACCGGCCGCCGGGCCGCGCTCGGGCACGGCCGTCTGGTCCGGCATGCCGGGCGCGCTCTGTGCCACCTCGTGGCCGTCGCGGATCGCCACGACCGCGAAACGGCGTGGTTCTTCCTCGGGTGTCTTCATCAGCTCGCGCATCATGGCGCGATAACGCTCCTCGAAGACGTTCAGCGGCAGCACGAGCCCCGGGAACAGCACCGAGTTCAGCGGAAAGAGCGGCAGGCGGACGGTGGTCACGACGCAAGAGCCTAATGGTCGCCGGAGCGGGCGCGTCCGGCGTGCTCACTCCCTGGATGCCCGGCGGCCGTCTTCCGGCGGATCTCGTCGCGGATCTCCAGGAACCGGCCGAGCGGATCCTCCGAGAACCGGCCCCAGGGGAAGGACGTGGCATACGGGCCGATCAGGCGCAGTTGCTCCTCGGCGTCCGCCCAGCGCTCCAGCCGTACCAGGACGTACATCAGCTTGTTCCGCACCTCGGCCGGCCACGGGTCGGCCGCCGGGAACCGGGCGGAGAGCGCGATGGCCCGGTCGGCCGCCGCGTCCAGCCGCTCGCGCGGCACCTCGGGGCCGCAGCCGTCGGTCAGGTAGGAGAGGGCCGCCCGCGCCGGCAAGGCCTGGACGAGTGAGCCGGCCGGAGCGTCCTGCGCGGCCAGGTCGGCGAAGTCGAAACAGGCGTGGTGGGAGCCGTGCCAGAAGGCGGCAAGGTACCGCAGGGCCGCCACATGGCAGCCGTAGTGGTGCGGGGCGCGGCGGACCGCGGCCTCCCACAGCTCCTCGAAGTACTTGTGCCCGGCGGTGGAGCCGCGCGCGTGGTCCAGCGCGATCCGCCAGGGCACCGGATCGCTGAGGTCGCCGTGCGCGGCAGCCGTGATGAGAGGGCTCACCTCGCGCAGCAGTTCCGCCCGAGCCGGCGACCCCCAGCAGCGGTCCACCGCGAGCTGGGCGCCGACCAGCAGGGCGTCCGGGTCGTGCGGGGCGGCCGTACGCCACTCCTCGTACCACTCGTCGCGTGAGCGGGCGAAGGCCGTCAGTCTTCGCGCGTAGCGATCGCGGTTCTCCCAGTCGGCATCGGCGCGCGTGGCGGCGAGCAACTCGGCCGCCGGCGTGTACTCGCCCCGCGCGGCCGCGACCAGCACCGGTCCCAGCCGGTCGTCGGGAGCGTCGAGGAGTACCTCGTCGTCGGCGGGCGGCGCCGTGGCCGGCGCGTCCCTTCGAGACGGTCCGCGCACGGGCCGCGAGGGAGGCCGGTTCATCCGGGACGTGCGGATGAACGGGGGCAGCAGAGCCATGGCCCTCCTTAGCGCCTGAACCGGCGCCGCTCTCGCGGACTTCGTTGCTCGCCGTCGTGGTTCCTCAATTGATGGTGGCGGTGAGAAGACGGCTCATGGCCCGCAATGGTTGTACGTCTTGAGGAAGGCTCAGCTCCTGCGCAACAGCCGCGTCGCTCCCGCCGCCACCGTCGTGGCCAGGATCCAGCCGAGCAGGATCATCGCGGCGGCCAGCCACTGCCAGCCGCCGCTCAGCTGCCAGAACCCGACCTGGCCCAGGTCGATGACCGGAAGCAGCAGGTCGAGTGCGAAGAGGGCGGGGTTCCAGTCCGGATGCTCGCCGCGCTTGAGCGGCGGATGGCTGGCGCGGGCGAAGGCCACCGAGCTCGCCGCCCACAGCACCGCCATCCATACGGCGGCCCGACCCGGGCGGTACCCGTAGGCGACCGTCCAGTCCTGCGCGTACCCCCACAGCTTCGCGGCGATCGGCAGGCTCTCGCGGCGTCGGCGCTGCTTGGCGAGCAGCACCTCGCGCGCGTCCTCGTCCTCGCCGCCGGCCCGCAGCACGGTGGCCAGCCGCTCGTACGGCTCCGGGTTGTACTCGGCGGTCGCCGCCGCCACCCAGTCCAGCCGCTCGTTCAGCGGGAACGGGCCGCGCGGCACCAGGTTCTCGTAGCTGAAGCCGCCCATGTGCAGCCGGCCCGGGCCCGGCCAGGCGTCCGCCCGGTCCATCAGGTTGACGACCCGCGCCCCGGACAGCACCACACCGCCGCGCGCCGGCCGCTCCCCGAGGAAGCGCAGCTCGGGCGTCTGAATGCGGCGCAGCGACAGCTCCTGCTCGTCGGTGAAGGTGAACCGGGCCCGCTCCAGGTCGACCGCGTCCCCGAACCGCCCGTCGTCCAGGCGCACCCCGCCCTCGCACGCGAACCGCTGGATGCGCGTCCCGCGCGCGGGCGTGGTCCCGCTCAGCAGCGGGTTGCCCACGCCCGCCGGGGTCAGATACAGCGAGCGCTCCACCGTCAACTGCGGGGCGTTCAGGGCGAACCGCGTGTACGGGTTGACCAGCCGGGCGCCGCGCAGGCTCAGCGACACGCCGATCTTGGCGCTGCGCAGCCTCAGCTCGCCGTGCGACTCCAGCATCTCCGCCTGGAGGTCCTGGCCGACGGTCATGCCGTCGCCGGCGATCGAGCGGCCGCTGCGGTCGCGGTAGACGATCGCCTGGTTGAGCATCAGATCCGTCCCGATCTGCGCGTCCGTGAGCCGGATGCCGTTGTGGAAACGGCAGCGCGGCAGATGCAGATCGCCCTCGGTGTGGACCCTGGCGGCCTCCAGGCGCGGCACCGAGCAGTCCACCATCCGTACGGTCGTGAAGTGGGCCTCCGGCAGCAGGACGTCCCGCTCGAAGCGGCAGCCGCGCAGTTCGACGTACGGCACCACCGTGCCGCCCGCCAGGTCCAGGGTGCCGCTGATCTGCACCCCGGTGAGTTTCAGGCACGACACCCGGCCCGCGAGCGCGGGCGGTCCGTCGAGCAGCAGCCAGCACACGATGCGGGCCCGCACGGTCCGCTCGGGACCCCAGGGGTGCCCGCCGTGCGGATCGTCGACAACGGTGTCGCCGATGCTCAGGTCGTACACGCTGCCGTTGCGGAAGGCCTGCCACATGCCTGCCTCGGCGGCGGTCAGATCGTCCGGCAGGTCCCCGTCCCGGAAGCCGGCCCCCTCGGTCACGACTCTTCCTTCCTCCCCATCAGCTCTTCGTGGTTTCGTGGTTTCGTACAACTGTTCATTCCCGCTGAGTGACGCCTCGAACGCAAGACGTGAAGGCGATCTTCCGGGTTCCTGCGGGATCCGTATCAGCCATTGGAATGCGCGGACAGGCTCTGACGAGGGTCTGCGAGAATTGGCCCTGTGATCTCCCGAATCGATCTGCGCGGCGACGCCCTTCCCGAGGGCCCCGCCCTGCGCGACCTGCTGCCCCGAGCCGACTTCGACGTATCGGCCGCCCTGGAGAAGGTGCGTCCGATCTGCGAGGCCGTGCATCATCGGGGCGACGCGGCGCTGATCGACTTCGCCGAGAAGTTCGACGGCGTCAGGCTCGACCAGGTGCGGGTGCCGGCCGCGGCGCTCACCCGCGCGCTGGAGGAGCTCGACCCGGCCGTGCGCGCGGCCCTGGAGGAGTCCATCCGCCGCGCCCGGCTCGTCCACCGCGAGCAGCGCCGCTCCACCCACACCACCCAGGTGGTGCCCGGTGGCTCGGTCACCGAGAAGTGGGTGCCGGTCGAGCGGGTCGGGCTGTACGCGCCCGGCGGCCGGTCGGTGTACCCGTCCTCCGTGGTCATGAACGTCGTGCCCGCGCAGGAGGCCGGTGTCGAGTCGATCGCCCTCGCCTCCCCGGCGCAGGCCGAGTTCGGCGGCTTGCCGCACCCGACGATCCTCGCCGCGTGCGCGCTGCTCGACGTCGACGAGGTGTACGCGGCCGGCGGCGCGACCGCCGTCGCGATGTTCGCGTACGGCACCGAGTCCTGCCCGCCCGCCAACATGGTCACCGGCCCCGGCAACATCTGGGTAGCCGCCGCCAAGCGGTACTTCACCGGCAGGATCGGCATCGACGCCGAGGCCGGCCCGACCGAGATCGCGATCCTCGCGGACGACACCGCCGACCCGGTGCACGTCGCCTCCGACCTGATCAGCCAGGCCGAGCACGACCCGCTGGCGGCCGCCGTGCTCGTCACCGACTCCGTCGCGCTCGCCGACGCGGTCGAGAAGGAGCTGGAACCGCAGGTGGCGGCCACCAAGCACATCGAGGACCGGATCCGCCCGGCCCTGGCCGGCCGGCAGTCCGCGATCGTGCTGGTCGACGGGATCGACGAGGGGCTGCGGGTGGTCGACGCGTACGGCGCCGAGCACCTGGAGATCCAGACGGCTCGGGCCCAGGAAGTCGCCGACCGCGTGCGCAACGCCGGCGCGGTTTTCGTCGGCCCCTGGGCGCCCGTGTCGCTGGGCGACTACGCCGCCGGGTCCAACCACGTCCTGCCCACCGGCGGCTGCGCCTGCCACTCCTCCGGCCTGTCCGTCCAGTCCTTCCTGCGCGGCATCCACATCGTGGACTACACGCGGGACGCGCTGGCCGAGGTCGCGCACCACGTGGTGACCCTGGCGGAGGCGGAGGACCTGCCCGCGCACGGCGCGGCGATCAAGGCAAGGTTCGGGTGGAAGGTACCGACGAGCAAGTGAGCTTCGGAATCGACGATCTCCCCGTACGGGACGAGCTGCGCGGCAAGTCCCCCTATGGCGCGCCCCAGTTGGACGTCCCCGTACGGCTGAACACCAACGAGAACCCCTACCCGCTGCCCGAGCCGCTGGTCGAGCGGATCGCCGAGCGGGTGCGCGAGGCGGCCCGGAACCTCAACCGCTACCCCGACCGGGACGCCGTGGAGCTGCGCACCCGGCTCGCCGAGTACCTGACGGACACCTCCGGCCACCAGGTCGGTCTGGCGAACGTCTGGGCGGCCAACGGCTCCAACGAGGTCATCCAGCAGTTGCTGCAGACCTTCGGCGGGCCGGGCCGTACGGCGATCGGCTTCGAGCCGTCGTACTCGATGCACGGGCTGATCGCGCGCGGCACCGGAACCGGCTGGATCTCGGGTCCGCGCAACGACGACTTCACGATCGACCTCGCCGCCGCCGAGAAGGCCATCGCCGAGAACCGGCCGGACGTCGTCTTCATCACCACCCCCAACAACCCCACCGGCACCGCGGTTCCGCCGGAGACGGTCCTCGCGCTGTTCGAGGCCGCGCAAGCCGCCAAGCCGTCCATGGTGATCGTGGACGAGGCGTACATCGAGTTCAGCCACGGCGACTCGCTGCTGCCGCTCATCGAGGGCCGGCCGAACCTCGTCGTCTCGCGGACGATGTCGAAGGCCTTCGGCGCGGCGGGCCTGCGCCTCGGCTATCTCGCCGCGCACCCGGCGGTCGTGGACGCCGTGCAGCTCGTACGGCTGCCGTACCACCTCTCGGCGATCACGCAGGCGACCGCCCTGGCCGCCCTGGAGCACACCGACACGCTGCTGGGGTACGTCGAGCAGCTGAAGGCCGAGCGGGACCGGCTGGTCACCGAACTGCTGGCGATCGGCTACGAGGTGACCGCGTCGGACGCCAACTTCGTGCAGTTCGGACGGTTCGACGACGCCCGGGCGATGTGGCGGAAGATCCTCGACCGGGGCGTCCTGGTGCGGGACAACGGCGTGCCCGGCTGGCTGCGGGTCACCGCCGGAACCCCCGAAGAGAACGACGCGTTCCTCGACGCGGTCCGTGAACTGAAGAAGGAGCAGAGCGCATGAGCCGCGTAGGACGCGTGGAACGCGTGACGAAGGAGACCTCGGTCCTCGTCGAGATCGATCTCGACGGGTCCGGCAAGGTGGATGTGTCGACGGGCGTCGGCTTCTACGACCACATGCTCGACCAACTCGGCCGGCACGGTCTGTTCGACCTGACCGTGAAGACCGAGGGCGACCTGCACATCGACTCCCACCACACCATCGAGGACACCGCCCTCGCGCTCGGCGCCGCCTTCAAGCAGGCGCTCGGCGACAAGGTGGGGATCTATCGATTCGGCAACTGCACGGTCCCGCTGGACGAGTCCCTCGCCCAGGTGACGGTCGACCTGTCCGGCCGCCCCTACCTCGTGCACACCGAGCCCGAGAAGATGGCGCCGATGATCGGCGAGTACGACACCACGATGACCCGGCACATCCTGGAGTCCTTCGTGGCCCAGGCGCAGATAGCGCTGCACGTGCACGTGCCCTACGGGCGCAACGCGCACCACATCGTGGAGTGCCAGTTCAAGGCGCTGGCGCGGGCGCTGCGGTACGCGTCCGAGCGCGACCCGCGCGCGGCCGGCATCCTCCCCTCCACGAAGGGCGCGCTGTGAACGGCACGTCCACCGTACTGATCGTCGTCGGCCTCTTCCTCGTCGGCGGCATCATCTCCTTCGTCAAGCAGCAGATGCCCAGGAGCCTGATCGTGCTGCTGTCGATCGGCGCGGCGATGTGTCTGGTCGCGGGCATCCTGAGGCTGGAGGTGTGGAATTGAGCGTCCCCAAGAGTGTCGTGGTCTTCGACTACGGCTTCGGCAACGTCCGTTCCGCCGAGCGTGCCCTCGCGCGCGCGGGAGCCGACGTGGAGATCACCCGCGACTTCGACCGGGCCATGAACGCGGACGGCCTGCTGGTGCCGGGCGTCGGCGCCTTCGCCGCCTGTATGAAGGGCCTGAAGGAAGCGCGCGGGGACTGGGTCGTCGACCGCCGGCTGGCGGGCGGCCGCCCGGTCATGGGCATCTGCGTCGGCATGCAGATCCTGTTCGCGCGCGGCATCGAGCACGGCGTGGAGAGCGAGGGCCTCGCCGAGTGGCCCGGCTCGGTCGAGCCGCTGCAGGCCGACATCGTGCCCCACATGGGCTGGAACACCGTCGAGGCCCCGGCCGGCTCCGAACTGTTCGCCGGCCTGGACGCGGACGCGCGCTTCTACTTCGTGCACTCCTACGCCGTCCACGACTGGACGCTGCAGACCGCGAACCCGGCGATGGCCACCCCGCTGGTCACCTGGTCCACGCACGGCAAGCCCTTCGTGGCCGCCGTGGAGAACGGCGCCCTGTGGGCCACGCAGTTCCACCCCGAGAAGTCCGGCGACGCCGGAGCCCAGCTCCTCACCAACTGGATCGGAACACTGTGAGCAAGCTCGAACTCCTCCCCGCCGTCGACGTCCGCGACGGCCAGGCCGTCCGCCTCGTGCACGGTGAGTCCGGGACCGAGACGTCGTACGGCTCTCCGCTGGAGGCCGCCCTCGCCTGGCAGCGGGCGGGCGCCGAGTGGCTGCACCTGGTCGACCTGGACGCGGCGTTCGGGACGGGCGACAACAGGGCGCTGATCGCCGAGGTCGCCGAGCGCATGGCGGAGCTGCACATCAAGGTGGAGCTGTCCGGCGGTATCCGGGACGACGCCTCGCTGGCGGCGGCCCTGGCCACCGGCTGCACACGCGTGAACCTCGGCACAGCCGCCCTGGAGACCCCGGAGTGGGTCGCCAAGGTCATCGCCGAGCACGGCGACCAGATCGCGGTCGGTCTCGACGTACGCGGCACGACCCTGCGCGGCCGCGGCTGGACCCGCGACGGCGGCGACCTCTACGAGACGCTGGAGCGCCTCAACAAGGAGGGCTGCGCGCGGTACGTGGTGACGGACATCGCGAAGGACGGCACGCTGCAGGGGCCGAACCTGGAACTGCTGCGCAATGTGTGCGCCGCGACGGACCGCCCGGTCGTGGCCTCCGGCGGCGTGTCGTCGCTGGACGACCTCAGGGCGATCTCCGGCCTGGTGCCCCTCGGTGTCGAGGGAGCCATCGTCGGGAAGGCCCTGTACGCGAAGGCGTTCACTCTGGAGGAAGCACTGGAGGCAGTGTCGTCATGACGTCCGAAGCCGTACGGCGCGTGCAGAGCGGAAGTCCCTGGGAAGAGTCCTTCGGTTTCGCACGCGCCGTCGCGGCGGGCGACCGCGTCCTGGTGGGCGGCACGACGGCCTTCAAGGGCGACGTGCTGTACGGGGAGGGCGACCCGTACGAACAGGCCAGGATCGCCTTCACCAGCGCGGTCGAGGCGCTCGGCGAGTTCGGGCTCGGTGCCGAGTCCGTGATCCGTACGAGGATGTACCTGACCCACGCGCGTGACGTGGAGGCCGTGGGGCAGGCCCACAAGGAGTTCTTCGACGCGGTGCGGCCGGTTTCGACCCTGCTGATCGTGGAGGGCTTCGTCGACTCGCGCATCCTGGTCGAAGTGGAAATAGAAGCATTCAGAGGACATTAGAGGAGCCCGATTCATGACCCTGGCGGTCCGAGTCATCCCCTGCCTGGACGTGGACAACGGCCGGGTCGTCAAGGGTGTCAACTTCCAGAACCTGCGCGACGCGGGCGACCCCGTCGAGATGGCCAAGGTGTACGACGCCGAGGGCGCCGACGAGCTGACCTTCCTGGACATCACCGCCTCGTCGGGCAACCGCGAGACGACGTACGACGTGGTGCGCCGCACGGCCGAGCAGGTGTTCATCCCGCTGACGGTCGGCGGCGGCGTCCGTACGGCCGAGGACGTGGACAGGCTGCTGCGGGCGGGCGCGGACAAGGTCGGCGTGAACACCGCCGCCATCGCACGGCCCGAGCTGATCCGTGAGATCGCGGAGCGGTTCGGGCGGCAGGTGCTGGTGCTGTCGGTCGACGCGCGCAGGACCGAGAGCGGGTCCTTCGAGGTGACGACTCACGGCGGCCGAAAGGGCACCGGCATCGACGCCGTCGAGTGGGCGCACCGGGCCGCCGAACTGGGCGCGGGCGAGATCCTGCTCAACTCGATGGACGCGGACGGCACGAAGGACGGCTACGACCTGGAGATGATCGCGGCCGTCCGCAAGCACGTGACGGTTCCGGTGATCGCCTCGGGCGGCGCGGGCAAGCTGTCCGACTTCCCGCCGGCCGTCGCGGCGGGCGCGGACGCGGTGCTGGCGGCGTCGGTGTTCCACTTCGGGGATCTGCGGATCGGGCAGGTGAAGGAGACGTTGCGGGAGGCAGGGCACCCGGTGCGGTGACGCTGCGCTCGGCTTGAACCCCGGTCCCTTGGGGGGCCGGGGTTTTCTGTCGGCCGGACGCAAAAGAGAAGTTGCGCAAATTTTATTGTGCAAGGTTTCTTTCCTGTCTACGGTGGAGTGCATGGCAAGCAAAGAGAGAGACCGCCGGATCACCGACCTGGGGACGCTGAAGGCGCTCGCACACCCGCTGCGGGCGCAGCTGTACCGGCGGCTGATCATCGCGCGCTCCGCGACCGCCTCGCAGCTCGCCGAGCAGGTCGACGAGGCCGTCTCGCTGGTCAGCTACCACCTGCGGAAGCTGGCCGAGCACGGGCTCATCGAGGAGGCCGAGCCGCAGAGCGCGGACGGCCGGGAACGGTGGTGGGAGCCGGCCTCGGACGGGGTGAGCATCCGCGACGAGGACTTCCGTGACGCCCCCGAGAAGGCCGCCGCCCACACCGCGGCCAGCAGGCTCTTCTTCGAGCAGCGCGCCGACATGTACCGGCGCTACCTCGACGAGCACGCCCACTGGAGCGAGGCGTGGACGACGGCGTCAGGCTCCTCCGAGTGGCTGCTCCGGCTCACCCCGGACGAACTGGCCGAGCTCTCCAAGGAGATGTACGACCTCGTTCGCAGGTACGAGGAACGCGGCCGTGCCGCCACCGACACCGAGGGCCGCGAGAACGTCGCGGTGCACACGTACGGCTTCCCGTTCCGCGTCTGAGAGGACCCCTCGTGACCGCCGCCCTCTTAGCCCCGGCCGACGGCACCGACAGACCCGCCCACCGCGACGGCAACGTGCTGCGCTGGCTCGTCGCCTACACCTCCTCGATGGTCGGCGACAGCGTCTACTACATCGCCCTGTCCTGGGCGGCGGTCCGGGCCGGCACGCCCGCGGAGGCGGGCCTGGTGATGACCGCGAGCGCCGTGCCGCGGGCCCTGCTCATGCTGGGCGGGGGAGTGATCGCCGACCGGTTCGGACCGCGCAGGGTGGTCATCGGCAGCGACGTCGTGCGCTGCGCGGCCGTGCTCGCGGTGGCCGGACTGCTCTTCGCCGCCGACCCGGGGCTGTGGCCGCTGACCGCGCTCGCCGTGGTCTTCGGCACCGTCGATGCCGTGTTCATGCCCGCCGTGGGTGCCCTTCCCGCGCGCGTGACGAGCCGCGGGCAGCTCGCGCGCGTGCAGGGCATGCGGGGCCTCGGAATCCGGTTCGCGAGTGTCGTCGGCGGCCCGCTCGGCGGACTCGGAGTGGCGGTCGGCGGCGCTGCGGCCGCGTTCGGGCTGGCCGGACTGCTGATCGCGGTATCGGTGCCGCTGTTGGTCTCCGTACGGATGCGGGACCTGGCCCCTGACGAGAAGGCCGGGGCCGGCGGCGACAGCGCGTGGCGCGATCTGGTGGCCGGGCTGTGCTACATCCGTCGGCACCGGGTTCTCGCCCCGCTGATGGTCGCCATCGCTCTCGGCGACCTCGGCTTCGTCGGTCCGCTCAACGTGGGCCTGGTCCTGCTCGCCGACGAGCGCGGCTGGGGCGCCGCCGGGATGGGCTGGGTGCTCGCCGGGTTCGGGATCGGCGCGGGGGCCGCCTCCCTGCTGCTGACCGTGCGGGGGCGGCTGCCGCACGCCGGGCAGGTCGCGGCGTACGCGATCCTCGCGGGCTCCGTCGCGATCGGCGCGCTCGGTCACGCCCCGACCGTCGTCACGGCCGTCGTGGTGGCCCTGTTCATCGGGCTGCTCGCCGGGCTCAGCGGCGCGCTGTGCGGCGCTCTGCTGCAGACTCACGCCGATTCCGCTTACCTGGGCCGCGCCACCGCCGTCTCCAGCCTGGTCAGCCTCGGTCTCACCCCGCTCAGCATGCCGCTGTCCGCCGCGGCCATCGGCGCCTGGGGCACCGGCCCGGTCTTCGTCGTCAGCGCGGCGGTGTGCGGCCTCGGCGGGGTCGTGGCCCTGGGCGTCAGGGACCTGCGCCGGGCCGAACTGCCCCGCTGACGACCTTGACCACGCCCGGTTCCCTCAGATCCCGAGCTGCTTCGTCTCGTGCAGCTTGGCGATCGCGTCCTTGTCGCCGTCGAGTTCGACCGTGGCCGCGCTCTGCCGGCCGTACGAGAACAGCAGCAGCTCCGACGGCTCGCCGGTCACCGTCACCACCGGCGTCCCCCGGTGGGCGACCGCCGTCTGGCCGTCCGGGCGGCGCAGCACCAGGCCCGTCGGAACACCACGGCCCATCAGACGGGCGGTGCGCTCCAGGCGGGACCACAGGGTGTCCTGGAAGACCTTGTCGAGCTCACGGGGCGTCCAGTCGGGCTGGGCGCGGCGGACGTCCTCGGTGTGGACGTAGAACTCGATGGTGTTCGACGCCTCGTCGATCTGCTTGAGCTGGAAGGGCGAGAACCGTGGCGGGCCGGTTCGGATCAGCTGGATCAGCTCCTCGTACGGCTTCGCGGTGAACTCGTCCATCACCTTCTCCAGGCGTGGCGCGAGTTGCTTGATCAGTATCCCGCCGGCGGCATCGGGGCGGCGCTCGCGCACCACCACGTGCGCGGCCAGGTCACGGGTCCGCCAGCCCTCGCAGAGGGTGGGGGCGTCCGGACCCACGGCCTCCAAGAGGTCGGCCAGGAGAAGTCGTTCACGCTTGGCGAAGGTCGACATGGCAGCCAGCCTACGACCGCCCCCCAGGTCCGCACAGTGGACACTCCAACTGGCTTGTCAGTGGCGCGCGGCACAATGGCACTCATGACCAGCACGCCCCCGCCCGCCCGTCACCCGACCACCGCCCCTCACCGAGGCGCTTCGCGCCACAGTGCTCCATCCAGTCGCCTCGACCCGGAGATCGCGGCGCGCCTCAAGCGCAGCGCCGACGGACTCCTGCCCGCCATCGCCCAGCAGTACGACACCGGAGAGGTGCTGATGCTCGGCTGGATGGACGACGAGGCGCTGCACCGCACCCTGACCACCGGCCGCTGCACCTACTGGTCACGCAGCCGCCGGGAGTACTGGGTCAAGGGCGACACCTCCGGCCACTTCCAATGGGTCAGGTCCGTCGCCCTCGACTGCGACGCCGACACCGTGCTGGTCAAGGTCGACCAGGTCGGCGCCGCCTGCCACACCGGCGCGCGCACCTGCTTCGACGCCGACGTGCTGCTCAAGGACGGCATCGACGAGGGCGGCGCCGATTCCGGCGTACCGGCCGTGGATCAGTAAGGTCAGCCGCCATGGACCTCGAGATGTTCCGCAAGCTCGCCACCGACCGCCGCGTCATCCCCGTCACCCGCAAGCTCCTCGCCGACGGCGACACCCCGGTCGCGCTCTACCGCAAGCTCGCCGCCGAGCGCCCCGGCACCTTCCTGCTGGAGTCCGCGGAGAACGGCCGCTCGTGGTCCCGGTACTCCTTCGTCGGCGTCCGCTCCGCCGGCACGCTCACCGAGCGTGACGGCCAGGCCCACTGGCTCGGCGTCCCGCCCGTCGGCGTCCCCGTCGACGGCGACCCGCTCGCCGCCCTGCGCGCCACCATCGAGGCCCTGCACACCCCCCATCAGGAGGGCATGCCGCCCTTCACCGGCGGCATGGTCGGCTATCTCGGCTACGACATCGTGCGCCGCCTGGAGAAGATCGGCCCCGGCGAGCGGGACGACCTGAAGCTGCCCGAGCTGACCATGCTCCTCACCAGCGACCTCGCCGTCATGGACCACTGGGAGGGTTCGGTCCTGCTGATCGCCAACGCGATCAACCACAACGACCTCGACACGGGCGTCGACGAGGCGTACGCCGACGCCGTGGCCCGTCTGGACGCCATGGAGGCGGACCTCTCGCGCGCGGTCGCCCAGCCGCCCGCCGTGCTGCCGCCGTCCGAACTCCCCGAGTACACCGCGCTCTGGGGCGGCCCCGACTTCCAGGAGGCCGTCGAGGACATCAAGGAGCGCATCCGGGCGGGCGAGGCTTTCCAGGTCGTACCGTCGCAGCGCTTCGAAACACCGTGCACGGCAAGCGCGTTGGACGTGTACCGGGTGCTGCGGGCGACCAACCCCTCCCCGTACATGTACCTGTTCCGCTTCCCCCACGGAGACGACGGCGCGTTCGACGTCATCGGCTCGTCCCCCGAGGCACTGGTCAAGGTCGAGGACGGGCAGGCCATGGTCCACCCCATCGCCGGCACCCGGCCCCGCGGGGCCACCCCGCAGGAGGACCAGGCCCTCGCCGACGAACTGCTGGCCGACCCCAAGGAACGCGCGGAGCACCTGATGCTCGTCGACCTCGGGCGCAACGACCTCGGACGCGTCTGCGAGCCCGGCTCGGTCGAGGTCGTCGACTTCATGTCCATCGAGCGGTACTCGCACGTCATGCACATCGTCTCGACGGTGACGGGCCGGATCGCCCAGGGCCGTACGGCCTTCGACGTACTGACGGCCTGCTTCCCGGCGGGCACGCTCTCCGGCGCCCCCAAGCCCCGGGCGATGCAGATCATCGACGAGCTGGAACCCTCCAGGCGCGGTCTGTACGGCGGTTGCGTGGGCTACCTCGACTTCGCCGGCGACTCCGACACTGCCATCGCCATCCGTACGGCCCTCCTGCGCGACGGCACCGCCTACGTCCAGGCGGGCGCCGGCATCGTCGCCGACTCCGACCCGGTCGCCGAGGACACCGAGTGCCGCAACAAGGCGGCGGCGGTCCTGCGGGCGGTACACACCGCCAACCGGCTGGGCAAGTAGGGCGCTTCTCGCAGAGTGGGGCGTTTCTCACTGAACCCCGGGTGACGGTTCGCCCGGGGTCCAGGCGATAGTGGAGTACGTGACTGCTGTACCTCACCCCCGTTCCGAAGCCGCAGGACCCGCCAGGGCGGGCCGCCTGAGTCTTGCCGTCGCCCTGCTGTGCGGTGCGCTCGGCGCGGCCGTGGCGTTGCTGGCCACCCGGCAGCAGTGGTCGGAGGGCACCGCGACGGTGGCCGGCGGCGCCTTCCCGCTGACCGCCAGAGGCAGCGACGTCACCGGCGTCCCCGCGGCCCTCGCCATAGTGGGCCTCGCCGCGCTCGTCGCCGTCTTCGCCGTCCGCCGGGCCGGCCGCTTCCTGGTCGCCGCCCTGCTCGCGCTCTCCGGCGCGGGCACGATCGCCGCGGCCCTGCTCGGCGCCTCCGACAGCTCCGCGCTCGACGAGAAGGCCGCGAAGGCCTCCGGCGACGCCTCGGCCACCGTGGACGCGCTCTCCCACACCGCCTGGCCCTACGTCGCCGCCGTCGGCGGCGTCCTGCTCCTGCTCGCCGGGCTGCTCGCCCTGCGCTACGGCCGCCTGTGGCCCGCCATGTCCGGCCGCTACGAACGCGAGGGAGCCCCCCGCCCGCGCCGCACGGCACGCGCGGTGGACCCCGACCGGCCCGAGGAACTCTGGAAGGCCCTCGACCGGGGCGAGGACCCCACCGGCGCGTAGGGCCGGTCCGGCGGCTCGGCCGTCCGGCCCCAAGACCCGTCCGGCCCCAAGACCCGTCCGGCCCCAAGACCCGTCCGGCTCCGACGCGCGAGGGCCGACCCCCGGACAACCCGCACACGCGCGTGCGGGACAATGGCCATGAGCGTTTGGCTCAGACACGAATACAGCAACGAGGAGCAAGTCATGGCGGGCAGCAGCCACGGTCACACCCCGGCCGCCTGGACCGGTGTCACTATCGCGTTCATCGGTTTCTGCGTCTCGGGCGCCTTCATGGTGATGGCGCAGCCGGTGGGCTTCTGGGCGGGCCTGGCGATCGTGGTCCTCGGTGGCGTCGTCGGCTGGATCATGAGGGCGATGGGGCTGGGCCAGCCGAAGAACGCCCACCCGGTGCACCGCACCACGGACAAGCGTGAGACTGCGAGCGTCGAGAGCTGACCTGAACTCTCTTCGAGGGGCGGCCCCGGCCGCCCCTCACGCGCGTCCCGGGCCCGCACAGGGCACAATGCGAACGTGAATGCCGACAGCCAGAGGACGACGTCGTACACCGCGGTGCTGGGACGACTGGCCGTTCCGGCCGGCGTGCTCGCGGCCGTGGCCGGGGCCTTCGCCTACGTGGGCACCGTGGACCCCAACGAGCCCGGTCACTACCCGGTCTGCCCGCTGCTGCGCCTGACCGGCATCTACTGCCCCGGCTGTGGCGGGCTGCGCAGCGCGCACGCCTTCGTGCATGGAGATTTCGCCGGAGCGCTCGGGGCCAATGCTCTGGCCGTCGCGGGATACCTCGTCTTCGCGGTGGTGTGGACCGTCTGGGTGGTCCGCTCGCTGCGCGGGCGGCAGCTGAGGATCGATCTCGGGCCGGTGCACCTGTGGAGTCTGGGCGCGTTGCTGCTGGTCTTCACGGTTGTCCGGAACCTGCCCTTCGGTGGCTGGCTACAGCCTTGATCAACTGGCGAACGTCCAGGTAGTGGGACCGGCGTCAACCGGATGCGAGGCCTACGCCTTCCTCCGGATACCATCACAGTGACCATCGGTTTCGTCTTATGAAGTTCGCCTCATGAAGGCGGGCGGATGGCGGAAGCTGAACCGCTTGAACAGTCAACCGTCTGGAAGGGGGCCGCTCGCGTGAGTGTGCTCGACGAGATCATCGACGGAGTCCGTGCCGACCTCGCGGAGCGGCAGGCGCGCGTCAGCCTCGACGAGCTCAAGGAGCGCGCGGCGAAGGCTCCCGCGGCCAAGGACGGGGTGGCCGCACTGCGCGGCGAAGGCGTCAAGGTGATCTGCGAGGTCAAGCGCTCCAGCCCGTCCAAGGGCGCGCTGGCCGCGATCGCCGACCCGGCGGGCCTCGCCGCGGACTACGAGGCGGGCGGCGCGGCCGTCATCTCCGTTCTCACCGAACAGCGCCGCTTCGGCGGCTCGCTGGCCGACCTGGAGGCGGTTCGCGCCCGCGTGGACATCCCCGTGCTGCGCAAGGACTTCATCGTCACCTCGTACCAGCTGTGGGAGGCGCGGGCGAACGGCGCCGACCTGGCGCTGCTCATCGTCGCGGCCCTGGACCAGTCGGCTCTGGAGTCCCTGATCGAGCGCGCCGAGTCCATCGGCCTCACCCCGCTGGTCGAGGTGCACGACGAGGACGAGGTCGAGCGCGCGGTGGACGCGGGCGCGAAGGTGATCGGCGTCAACGCGCGCAACCTGAAGACGCTGGAGGTCGACCGCACGACCTTCGAGCAGGTGGCGCCGGAGATCCCGGACAGCATCGTCAAGATCGCGGAGTCGGGTGTCCGCGGCCCGCACGACCTCATCGCGTACGCCAACGCCGGCGCCGACGCGGTCCTGGTCGGCGAGTCCCTCGTGACCGGCAAGGACCCGAAGACGGCGGTCGCCGACCTGGTCGCGGCGGGTGCGCATCCCGCACTGCGGCACGGCCGGGGCTGATCTCCCGCTAGGCTTGGCCCCGATGACTCTCCCGATCACCCTGGCGACCAGGGACCCGTACGCCCGCCTCGCGCGCGGCTGCCGGCCCCGAGGCTGCCGCGCGCCCGCCCGCCGGGTGCACGGCCGCCGGGTGCGGTACGTCATCGGTGACGAGCCCGGCCAGGTAAACGGACGGCGATGGCAGCGCCCCGTTAGGGGCGCGGGGCAGTTCTGAATATGCGGCTCGGCCGCGTGGGCGCGACCAGCCACAATCGGCCCGCAGCCGACTGACGATCCCCGCCCCCACGGCGATTAGTGTCTGTCCACACACTCACCGTGAGGTTTCCGCATGCCCAGCGAGTTCTTCATCCCCGACCCGGAGGGTCAAGTCCCCAGCGCCGAAGGCTACTTCGGCGCGTTCGGCGGCAAGTTCATCCCGGAGGCCCTCGTCGCCGCCGTGGACGAGGTCGCCGTCGAGTACGACAAGGCGAAGGCAGACCCCGAGTTCGCCCGCGAGCTCGACGACCTGCTCGTCAACTACACCGGCCGGCCCAGCGCCCTCACCGAGGTGCCGCGGTTCGCCGAACACGCCGGTGGCGCCCGGGTGTTCCTCAAGCGCGAGGACCTCAACCACACCGGCTCCCACAAGATCAACAACGTGCTCGGTCAGGCCCTGCTCACCAGGCGCATGGGCAAGACGCGCGTCATCGCCGAGACCGGCGCCGGTCAGCACGGTGTCGCCACCGCCACCGCCTGCGCGCTGTTCGGTCTCGAGTGCACCATCTACATGGGCGAGATCGACACCAGGCGCCAGGCCCTGAACGTGGCCCGTATGCGGATGCTCGGCGCCGAGGTCATCGCCGTGAAGTCCGGCAGCCGTACGCTGAAGGACGCGATCAACGAGGCTTTCCGCGACTGGGTCGCCAACGTCGACCACACCCACTACCTGTTCGGGACCGTGGCCGGGCCGCACCCCTTCCCCGCCATGGTCCGTGACTTCCACCGCGTCATCGGCGTCGAGGCCCGCCGCCAACTGCTGGAGCGCGCCGGGCGGCTGCCCGACGCGGCCGTCGCCTGCGTCGGCGGCGGCTCCAACGCCATCGGTCTCTTCCACGCCTTCATCCCCGACGAGGGCGTAAGGCTCATCGGCTGTGAGCCCGCGGGCCACGGCATCGAGACCGGCGAGCACGCCGCGACCCTGTCCGCGGGCGAGCCCGGCATCCTGCACGGATCGCGCTCGTACGTCCTCCAGGACGAGGAGGGCCAGATCACCGAGCCGTACTCGATCTCGGCCGGTCTGGACTACCCGGGCATCGGCCCCGAGCACTCCTACCTCAAGGACACCGGCCGCGGCGAGTACCGCGCGGTCACCGACGACGCGGCCATGCAGGCGCTGCGCCTGCTGTCGCAGACCGAGGGCATCATCCCGGCCATCGAGAGCGCCCACGCGCTGGCCGGCGCCCTGGAGGTCGGCCGGGAACTGGGCAAGGACGGGCTGATCGTGGTCAACCTGTCCGGCCGCGGCGACAAGGACATGGACACCGCCGCCCGCTACTTCGGTCTGTACGACACCGACGCCGAGGTCGCGGCCGACGCCGACAGCGGCACCGCCGAGATCGAGGGAGACGCCAAGTGAGCGGGACCATCCAGCTGCTGACCGACACCCTCGCCGCCGCCAAGGCCGAGGGCCGCTCCGCCCTCATCGCCTACCTCCCGGCCGGGTTCCCGACCGTGGACGGCGGCATCGAGGCGATCAAGGCCGCCTTCGACGGCGGCGCCGATGTCGTCGAGGTCGGGCTGCCGCACAGCGACCCGGTCCTCGACGGTCCCGTCATCCAGACGGCCGACGACATCGCCCTGCGAGGCGGCGTCAGGATCGCGGACGTCATGCGAACGGTCCGGGAGGCCCACGAGGCGACCGGCAAGCCGGTGCTCGTGATGACGTACTGGAACCCGATCGACCGCTACGGCGTCGAGCGCTTCACCGCCGAGCTGGCCGAGGCGGGCGGGGCGGGGTGCATCCTGCCCGACCTGCCGGTGCAGGAGTCGGCGCTGTGGAGGGAGCACGCGGAGAAGCACGGCCTCGCGACCGTCTTCGTCGTGGCCCCCAGCAGCAAGGACCAGCGGCTCGCGCAGATCACCGCGGCGGGCAGCGGCTTCGTCTACGCCGCCTCGCTGATGGGCGTCACCGGCACCCGCGAGTCGGTCGGCGCGCAGGCCCAGGACCTGGTGCAGCGCACCCGGGACACCGGCACCGACCTGCCGGTCTGCGTCGGCCTCGGCGTCTCCAACGCCGAGCAGGCCGCCGAGGTCGCCGGCTTCGCGGACGGCGTGATCGTCGGCTCGGCCTTCGTCAAGCGGATGCTGGACGCACCGGACGACGCGGCCGGTGTCGAGGCCGTCCGCACGCTCGCGGGTGAGCTCGCGAAGGGCGTGCGCCGACAGGCGTGACCAGCGCGGTATTTCATACAGGTCCCTCGTACGAGTGGACCTGGGGCCGGGGAGGCGCGGTGCGCCTCCCCGGTTCGTTCTGCGGGGTGTGAGCGACAAGAACCGTGAGGGAAAGCGCACCGCCCGCGAGCGGCTGGCGGTCGAGCGTGAGAAGCAGAAGGCCGCAGAGAAGCGACGCCGAGTGCTGATCGTGGGCGCGAGCGTGGTCTGCGTCCTCGGTCTCGCGTCGGTGATCGGAGTCGTCGCGGCGAACGCCGGCAAGGACGACGGCAGCGAATCCTCGGGCCCGGTCGTGGCGCCCTCGGGGGCGCAGGGCAAGGACGCACTGGCCATCCCGGTCGGCAAGGACAGCGCCAAGACCACGCTCACGGTGTGGGAGGACTTCCGCTGCCCGGCCTGCAAGGCCTTCGAGACGGTGTACCGCCCGACCATCCACGAGCTGACGGAGGCCGGACAGCTGAAGGTGGAGTACCGCCTGGTCACGCTCATCGACGGCAACATGGGCGGCACCGGCTCCCGCAACGCGGCCAACGCCGCGGCCTGCGCCCAGGACGCCGGCAAGTTCCCCGCGTACCACGACGTGCTCTTCGACAAGCAGCCCCAGGAGGCCGACGACGCCTACGCCAAGAACGACAAGCTCATCGAGCTGGCCGGCAAGGTCGACGGCCTGGACACCCCCGCCTTCCGCAAGTGCGTCGAGGACGGCACGCACAACAGCTGGGTCGCCAAGTCCCACGAGGCCTTCAACAAGGGCGGCTTCTCGGGGACGCCGACCGTGCTGCTGGGCGGCAAGAACATCTACCAGGACCGGACGATGACCCCGGCCAAGCTGAAGGAGATGGTGCAGAAGGCGGCCAAGGGGTAAGGCGCCTTCACACCGGCCCGTTATGGACCCGTAGCCGGGCCGCCTGCCGTGGGCCCGGCCCGGCAGGGTAGCGTCGACCTTGCCATGGAACTTGCCTACATTCCCAGCCCGTCGCGCGGGGTGATCCACCTCGGCCCCATTCCGCTGCGCGGCTATGCGTTCTGCATCATCATCGGCGTCTTCGTTGCCGTCTGGCTCGGCAACAAGCGCTGGATCGCCCGAGGCGGGCGGGCCGGCACGGTGGCCGACATCGCGGTCTGGGCCGTGCCGTTCGGCCTGGTCGGCGGCCGGCTCTACCACGTGATCACGGACTACGAGCTGTACTTCAGCGAGGGCCGTGACTGGGTGGACGCCTTCAAGATCTGGGAGGGCGGCCTCGGCATCTGGGGCGCGATCGCGCTCGGTGCGGTGGGCGCGTGGATCGGCTGCCGGCGCCGGGGCATCCCGCTGCCCGCGTGGGCCGACGCCCTCGCGCCGGGCATCGCCCTCGCGCAGGCGATCGGCCGCTGGGGCAACTGGTTCAACCAGGAGCTGTACGGGAAGCCGACCGACTTGCCCTGGGCCCTGGAGATCACCTCGTCGACGGACGGGCGGGTGCCGGGCACGTACCACCCGACGTTCCTGTACGAGTCGCTGTGGTGCATCGGCGTCGCCGTCCTGGTCATCTGGGCGGACCGCCGCTTCAAGCTGGGACACGGGCGGGCGTTCGCGCTGTACGTCGCGGCGTACTGCGCGGGCCGCGCCTGGATCGAGTACATGCGCGTCGACGAAGCCCACCACATCCTGGGCCTGCGGCTGAACGTCTGGACCGCGATGATCGTGTTCCTGCTCGCGGTGACGTACCTCGTGGTGTCCTCGAAGAAGCGGCCCGGGCGGGAGGCCGTGGTGGAACCCGGAGCTGAGCCCAGTGCCTCCGACGCCGAGGCCGACGTCTCCGACGCCGAGGCTGAGGAAAAGGACGAGAAAGACGGGGCCGAGTCCGCGAAGAAGACCTGAGGTTCGGTCGTACGACGATGAGGGCGCTCGGAGATTTCCGGGCGCCCTCGTCGCGTGCGGGCGACGGGTTTCGGTGAGTTCGGCACCGCCGGATCGCGCCGCGGGGGTGCTCGCCGTTGCGGCGGAGAAGGCTAGTTCCGGCGCGCCAGTGACAGAGTTCGTTGGGCCGTTGCCACCACCGCCGCGTCGATGAACGTGCCGTTCGGGAGGGCCTGGGCGCCCTGGTTCGTCGTGGCCGCCTTGATGATTTTTTCCGCTTCTTCCAGCTCCTTCTCCGTGGGCAGGTAGGCCCGTTCGATGACCGGGAGCTGGCGGGGGTGGATGGCGGCGCGGCCGAGGAAGCCGAGGGTGCGGCCGTGGGCGCAGGTGGCGGTCAGGCCCTCCAGGTCGCGGATGTCGGGATGGACGGACTGGGGCGGTGGGGCCAGGCCCGCCGCCCTCGCGGCCACGATCACCCGGGAGCGGGACCAGTCGAGGCCCGCGTCGTCCCGTACGCCCAGGTCGGCGCGTAGATCCGCCTCCCCGAGGGAAACGCCGCGCAGGACGGGGTGGGCGGAGGCGATCGCGTGGGCGTGTTCGACGGCCAGGGCCGTTTCCAGGAGGGCGTAGAGCGGGGGAGCGCCTTTGTCGGCGAGGGCCAGGTGATCGGCGACGTGGATGATCTGTTCGGGGGAGGCCACCTTGGGCAGGCGCAGGCCGCACAGGCCCGGCCGCGCGGCCACCGCCTCCAGGTCCGCCGCCGCCAACGGGCCGTCCAGGGCGTTCACGCGGACGTGGACGGGGACGGGCTGGGGTTCGGTGAGGAGTTCGGCGGTGGCCGTGCGGGCGTACTCCTTGCGGTCGGGGGCGACCGCGTCCTCCAGGTCGATCACGACGACGTCGGCGCCGGCGGCGAGGGCCTTGGCGACGACCTGCGGGCGGTCGCCGGGGGCGTACAGCCAGGTGAGCGGGGGCGCTGTCATACGGCGCCCTCCTCGCGCAGGAGGTCCAGGTCGGCCTGTGCCAGGCCCAGTTCGGTGAGGACCTCGTCCGTGTCCGCGCCGTGCGGGCGGCCCGCCCAGTGGATCGCGCCGGGGGTGGCGGAGAGGCGGAAGAGCACGTTCTGCATGCGCAGGGGGCCCAGTTCCGGGTCGTCGACCGTGGTGACCGTGTTCAGCGCCTGATACTGCGGGTCCGCCATCACGTCCCGTACGTCCTGGATCGGGGCCACCGCCGCCTCCGCCTTCTCGAAGGCCGCGAGGACCTCGGCGCGGGTGCGCTCGGCGATCCAGGCGCCGACCGCCTCGTCGAGGACGTCGGCGTGGGCGGCCCGGTCGGCGCCCGTGGCGAACCACGGCTCGTCGATCAGCTCCGGGCGGCCGACCAGGCGCATCACGCGCTCGGCGATCGACTGGGCGGAGGTGGAGACGGCGACCCAGGTGCCGTCCGCCGTGCGGTAGGTGTTGCGCGGGGCGTTGTTCTGGGAGCGGTTGCCGGTGCGCGGCTGGACGTGGCCGAGTTGGTCGTACCAGGTCGGCTGCGGGCCCAGCACGGTCAGGATCGGCTCGATGATCGCCATGTCGACGACCTGGCCCTCGCCGGTGCGCTCGCGGGCGGCGAGCGCCGTCATCACCGCGTAGGCCGTCGCGAGGCCGGCGATCGAGTCGGCGAGACCGAAGGGCGGGAGCGTCGGGGGCGCGTCCGGTTCACCGGTGATCGCGGCGAAGCCGCTCATCGCCTCGGCGAGGGTGCCGAAGCCGGGGCGGTGGGCGTAGGGGCCGAACTGGCCGAAGCCGGTGACGCGGGTGAGGACCAGGCGTGGGTTGGCGGCCGACAGTTCCTCCCAGCCGAGGTCCCATTTCTCCAGGGTGCCGGGGCGGAAGTTCTCGATGACGACGTCCGCGGACCGCGCCAGACGCAGGAGGGTGGTGCGACCGCCGGGCTTGGACAGGTCGAGGGTGATCGTGCGCTTGTTGCGGCCCAGGAGCTTCCACCACAGGCCCACGCCGTGTTTCGACGGACCGTGGCCCCGGGAGGGGTCGGGCTTGGTGGGGTGTTCGATCTTGATGACCTCCGCGCCGAAATCACCGAGCATGGTCGCGGCGAGGGGACCGGCGAAGAGGGTGGCGAGGTCGAGGACGCGGAGGCCGGTGAGGGGAGCGGCGGTCGTGCGATGAGCTGGGCTCGTGCGGTGGTCTGCGGTCATGCGGTGAACTCCGCTTCGATCTCGGAGCGGTACGGCATCGACGCCGACGCGCCCTCCCGCTGTACGGACAGTGCGGCGGCCGTGGCCGCCCATGCCAGGGCCTCGCGCACCGGGCGGCCCTCGCCGAGGGCGACGGCCAGGGCGCCGACGAAGGTGTCGCCCGCGCCGGTCGAGTCCACGGCGGTGACCTGCGGCGCGGCCACGGTGATTGGCTCGGCGCCACGGGCCGCGTACAGGCTGCCCGCCGCGCCGAGGGTGACGACGACCTCCGGGACCTGGTCGAGGAGGGCGGTGGCCGCGGTGTGCGGGTCGGTGAAGCCGGTCAGTGTCGCCGCCTCGTGTTCGTTGGGCACCAACAGGTCGGTGGCGGCGATGAGTTCGGGAGGCAGGGGCTGGGCGGGGGCGGGCGTGAGGACCGTACGGACGCCGTGGGCACGGGCCGTCCGCGCGCCGGCGAGGACCGCGGCCAGGGGGATCTCCAGCTGGAGGAGCAGCGCGTCGGCGGAGGCGATGAGGCCCTCGTCCCCGGGGGCGAGGTGGTCGATGGTGCCGTTGGCGCCGGGGATCACGACGATCGCGTTGCCGCCCTCGTCGTCGACGACGATGTGCGCGGTGCCGGAGGGGCCCTCGGTGGTGCGGAGGTGGTCGGTGGTTACCCCGGCGTGCTCGAGGGTCGAGCGGAGGCGGGCGCCGAAGGTGTCGTTGCCGACAGCGCCGATCATCGAGACGGTGGCGCCCGCGCGGGCGGCGGCGATCGCCTGGTTGGCGCCCTTGCCGCCGGGGATCGTACGGAACTCGCGGCCCGTCACGGTCTCTCCGCGCTGTGGCGCCTTCTCGACGTAGGCGACCAGGTCCATGTTCGTGCTGCCGAGTACGGCGATGTGGGTCATGGGCGGGAGGACTCCCAGGGGGTGAGGGCGTGGGTGAGGTGGGCGAGGGTGTCGAAGCCGGTGCCGTTGAAGTCCGCGATGGAGGTGGACAGGCGGTTCTTGAGGGGGGCCGTCCAGCGGTCGGGGAGGGCGGAGGGGGTGCCGGCGAGGAGGGCGGCGATGCTGCCGGCCGTGGCGCCGTTGGAGTCGGTGTCCCAACCTCCCGACACGGCACGGCAGATGGAGCCGGTGAAGTCGCCGTTCGCGTGGGTGAGGGCGGCGGCGATCAGGGCGGTGTTGGGGATGGCGTGGACCCAGTGGTGGGTGCGGGCGTGGGTGGCGTGGAGTTCGTCCACGACCGTGTCGAAGTCCTCGTGGGTTTGGGCCAGTTGGAGGGCATGGTGGATGGCTTGGGCGAGGCGGCAGGTCGGGGGGACGACCGTGAGGCCGGTGCGGAGTGCGGTGTGGACGTCGGTGGTGCCGGTGCCGGTGGCGGCGGTGGCGATGGTGGCCGCGATGAACATCGCCGCGTAGACGCCGTTGGCGGTGTGGGTGAGGGTGGCGTCCTTGTGGGCCTGTTCCGCGGCGGCGGCGGGGTTGCCGGGGTTTGTCCAGCCGTGGATGTCGGCTCGGATCAGGGCGCCGATCCATTCGCGGAAGGGGTTGCGGTGGCGGGCCGTGCGTGGGGGTTCCAGGCCGGTGAGGAGGTTGCGGTAGGCGATGCGTTCCGCGGTGAAGGTGCGGCCGGCGGGGAGTTCGTCGAGCCAGAGGGTGGCTACGTCCGTGGTGGTGAAGGTTCTGCCGTGGCGTTGGAGTAGGAGGAGGTTGAGGAGGGGGTAGTTGAGGTCGTCGTCCTCGGGCATGCCGTCGATGTTTTCGGCGAGGGAGGTTTTTGCCGAGCGGCGGTTCCAGGGGTATTTCGTTGCTAGGTCTATCGGGATGCCTTGGCCTGTGAAGTAGGTGTTCAGGGGCCAGTTGCCGGTGGACTTGGCCAGTTGGCGGATGCCGTCCAGGGGGAGCTTTTCTACCGGTTTGCCTAGTAGGCAGCCGACTGCCCTTCCGAGCCAGGCGGCCTCCAAGCCGGCCTGGGTGGGGGTGGCCGTCGGGGCGGGGTCGCTCGCCCGCGCTTGCGGGGTGCCGCTGCGCCCACCCGTGCCGCCCCAGCGGTACGACTGCCCGCAGCTACGCCGGATGGGCACGTTCGGCCAGTTGGGGCAGAGGGACTTGATCTTCTCCAGGTCCGTTGGCTCGGAGTCCTCCAACTTGCTGGGCAGTTCTGCCAGTTCGTCCAACAGGTCTTCTGCGAGTTGCCGTAGGTACCTCGACGCCGGCTCCGGAGATGCTCCCGCCCTCAGGGGAGCCTCCGGTCCGCCCGCCGCTCTCCACCTCGCCGCGATCGCCGAAGGCTCTCGGCCGTCCTGGGCTGCCTGGCGGAGTTCGTGGCCCAGTAGGTCCTCTGGTTGGACCCAGGTCAGTCGGAGCATCTCGGGCCTCCGAGCTCGGTGAACGCGGCCTCGTGTCCGCGGCGTCGGTTTACGTCTCGTTCGAAGATCTCCCGGGTCACGGCCGTGAGGGTCGTCGCGGGTTCCCAGAGGTCCAGGCGGCTTGCCTCCGACACCTGTTTCGCCCAGTCCTCCGGGGGCGGTGAGCCCAGGGCGCCTGCCAGTGCGCCGGCCATCGTGGCGATGGAGTCGCAGTCGCGGCCGTAGTTCACCGCGCCGAGGACGGCGTGGCGGTAGTCGCCGCCGGAGACCAGCAACATGCCCAGGGCGATCGGGAGTTCCTCGATCGCGTGCAGGCGGGAGGGGCGACGGGCGCCCAGGGAGGGGGAGCGGTAGTCGGGGCCCACCGTGTCGTACGGGGTCACCGCCTCCCGGAGCGGGGTCAGTGCCGACTCGAAGTCCGTGTGGTGGGACGCCGTTTCGCAGGCCTGCTCGATCGCGGCCCGGGTGCCGTCCTTCGCCAGGGAGAGGCAGGTGGACACGATCGAGTCCGGGGTTGCCTCCGGCGTGCTCGCCGCCGCCACGGCCGCCGCGAAGACGCCCGCCGCCTCGCGGCCGTACGAAGACTGGTGGGCGCCGGCGATGTCGAGGGCCTCGGCGTAGGCGGCCTGTGGATTGGCCGCGTTGACCAGGCCGACCGGGGCCATGTACATCGCGGCACCACAGTTGACGATGTTGCCGACGCCTGCCTCACGTGGGTCGACATGGCCGTAGTGGATCCTCGCCACCAGCCACTTCTCCGCCAGGAAGACGCGGTGGAGGGGGAGTGCCTCCGCTTCCAGTTCCGGGATCCAGCGCGGGTTCGTCATCAGGTCCGGGACCAGGTGGTCCGCGATCGCGTAGGCGTCCAGGTGGTCGCGGACGGTCGCGTACACCCGTACCAGCGCGTGTGTCATCAAGGTGTCGTCGGTGACGTGGCCGTCGCCCTTGTGGTACGGCGCGATGGGGCGGGCGGTGCGCCAGGCGTCGCCGTTCCAGGGGCCGACGATGCCGTGGACGCGGCCGCCGTGACGTTCGGCGATCTGCTCGGGGGAGTAGCCCTCGACGGGGCCGCCGAGCGCGTCGCCGACGGCGGCTCCGACGAGCGCGGCGGTGATCCGTTCGTCCAGACCTGCCTGTTTACTTTCTGCTCCTTTGGGCGTCATGCCCCGAATCATCCCTCTGGTGGGGCCGGTTGCGTGGCTTCCAGGAGTTCGGCGAGTTCCACCAGGTCCGTGTCGGTGAGCCGGGGCAGTACGCAGCCGGAGAGGGTGCGGCAGGTGTCGCGCCAGGAGGCGGGGATCGACTCGCCGCCGCCCAGTGCGCCGGTGAGAGCCCCCGCCAGGGCCGGTGCGGAGTCGGCGACTCGGGACAGGCAGGCCGCCGCCGGGACCGCTTCCGCGATCCGGCCGTGTGCCGCGACGGCCAGGGCCAGGGCGACCGGGACCGTTTCGGCGGCGGCGATGCCGTAGCTGTAGACGTGGTCGACGATCTGGTGCTCGAGCAGGGGAATCAGGGCGAAGGCGCTGTCGGCGTCCTGGGCGAGTTTCAGCGCGTGGCGGGTGTTGCGGCCGATCTCCGTCTCCTCGGGGAGCTCGGCGAGGGCGGCCGTCACGCAGACCTGCGCCGTGGCGCCGACGAGGGCGAGCGCGAGTGCCGCCGCCATGGCGCGGGCGCCGTGCACTCCGTCGCCGTCCTGGGTGTAGCGGGCGTCGAACTCGGCCAGGTCGGCGGCGAGTCGGGGGTCGCCGGGGTGGGCCACGGCCAGTACGCAGGCCCGGACGCAGGCGGCGTCGTCGAAGTAGTGCGGGTTGTCGTGGCCGGTGGCGGGCGGTCGTAGGCCGGTGGCGAGGTTGCCGAGGCCGGCGCGGACGGAGATGCGGGCGCGGAGGGGGAGGACGGCGGACTCGACCTCGGGGGCCCTCTCGGCCGCTGCGGCCACTTCGCCGGCTACGGCGTTCCAGGTCAGGTCGATCGCGGCGCGGGTACGGCGTTCCCGGCTGAGGTCGCCGAGGGCGGTGTCGTCGCCGGCCCGCAGGACTGCCTCCGCTGCGAATGTCGCCCACTCGGCATCGTCGGAGGGGCCCAGGCGGAGGGGCTCGGGGGGTTGGTTCAGGGCGATGGGGACGGGGAGGGTGGTGGTGGCGTTCTGTTCGGCGAAGGTGTCGAGTTCGCGGGTGAGGCGGCGGGTCCAGTCGGGCATACGGGCGGCTCGGTGGCGGGCGGCGGGCCAGCCGGCGGCGTCGCCCGCGGCCAGGCCCAGCAGGAGGCCTTCGATTCGGCGGGGGTGGGTGCCGGTGCAGGCGGCCTCGGCCTCACCTTCGGCCTTGTTGTTCCCACCCGCACCACCCGTACTGCTTTCGTCGTCGGGTGCCGGTGGCCCCTGTGAGCTGTCCTCGCCGTCGGCGGCCGCGGGTTCCGTCGGTTCCGCCGTGACAGGCGTTCCCTCGTCCCACGGGGTGGGCGGCGTCACGACGGCACCTCCGCCTCGTCGTCCCGTGCCGGGGCGAAGGCACTCGGGTCCGGCGGCGGCCACGTATCCCGCCCTGCGGGCGCCTCACCTCGTACCGAAACCTCGCTCGGCGCGAATCCCCCCGCACCCCACCTGCCGCCCTCACCCGGCGTCAACAACTCCGCCACGTCCAGCACGTGGTGTCCCGCCATCGACGGCAGACAGCTGCCCCGCGCCGGGCCGATCGCCGCGGCCCAGTCGGCCGGGATCGCGGACGCCCCCTGGGTCGCGCCCGCCAGGGCGCCCGCCACCGCCGCCGTGGTGTCGGCGTCGCGGCCCATGTTGACGGCAGTCAGTACAGCCTGGACGAAGTCGCCGTCGGCTGCCGCATAGGCGCCGAAGGCGAGGGCGACCGCCTCGGGGGCCAGGTCGGTCCAGGGGTAGCCGCCGATGACGACGGCGGAGCGGACGGCGCGCTCGCCTCGGTGGGCCACCGCCACCGCCCGGCGCAGCGAGCGGGCCGTCCAGGAGTCGTCGGGGACCACCGCCAGGGCCGAGGCCACCACCGCGATCGTCGGTGCGCCCGCCATCGCCGCCGCGACCCCGGCCGCCACCGCCTGGCCGCCGTAGATGCCCTCGCCGTCGTGGCTCACCGAGCCGTCGATGGCCACCAGGCGGGCGGCCTCGGCGGGGCGGCCCGCCGCGAAGACGCCGAAGGGGGCCGCGCGCATCGCCAGGCCGTCGCTCCACGCGTGGCGGTGCTGGGCCGAGATGGGGGCCGCCAGGCCCCGGCGCAGGTTCTCCAGCGTGCCGCGTTCGCTGAAGCCCGCGCCCCGGAACGGGCCCTCGTCGCGATCCGCGATCCACTCGTGCCAGGCCGCCTCCACGTGCGCCGGGGTGAGGCCCGAGCCGTGCCGGGCCAGCAGGAGGCCCGAGAAGATCGCGTACTCGGTGTCGTCGGTGCCGGACGGGTCGTCGGCGACGTAGCCGGTGATACGGCCCCAGCGGGCGCGGATCTCGGAGGGCTTCAGGTTCTCGGCCGGGGCGCCGAGGGCGTCGCCGACGGCCAGACCCAGCAGTGCGCCGCGCGCCCGCTCACGGAGTTCGGCGGCGTTCCCGGGCGCCGGGACCGAGGGAATGCAGGCGATCGATGCCATACGCGGCCTCTCCTCCGGGGTTTCACACAGGGCGCGGAGCCCTTTGCGGATGTGTCCCACCGCCGGCGGTTGACCTGAGCATCGGGAGCCTCAGAGTCACCCGGTCGACATCTGTGCACACCTCGGCACGAATGAGCGTTCTAAGGCAAAGTCGCAGGTTAGCCCAGGCTTTCCTTGCTGGCGGGACGGAATGCCGGGGCGTAGATTTGGTGTTATCCAAGAATAGAACGTGTCTAAAGACAACCTTTCCCAAGCTCCCTGGGGGGACCTCATGGCCATCGTCGAGACCGAGGCGGCGCTGCACGATGCGCACCGCGACAACCACACGCACCGGGATGTGAACGGCGGCTGGCTGCGCCCCGCCGTGTTCGGTGCGATGGACGGTCTTGTCTCCAACCTCGCCCTGATGACCGGTGTCGCGGGGGGTTCGGTCAGCCATCACACCATCGTGCTGACCGGGTTCGCGGGGCTGGCCGCCGGCGCCTTCTCCATGGCCGCCGGCGAGTACACGTCCGTCGCCTCGCAGCGCGAGCTCGTCGAGGCCGAGCTGGACGTGGAGCGGAGGGAGCTGAGAAAGCACCCCAAGGATGAGGAGGCCGAGCTCGCGGCGTTGTACGAAGGGCGGGGCGTGGAGCCCGGGCTGGCCCGGGAAGTGGCCAGGCAGTTGTCCCGTGACCCCGAGCAGGCGCTGGAGATCCACGCGCGCGAGGAGCTGGGAATCGATCCCGGTGACCTGCCGTCGCCGCTGGTCGCCGCCGTGTCCTCGTTCGGATCCTTCGCGCTGGGCGCCCTGCTCCCTGTAGTGCCCTATCTGCTCGGTGCCACCGCCCTGTGGCCCGCCGTGCTGCTCGCGCTGCTCGGGCTCTTCGCGTGCGGTGCGGTGGTGGCCAAGGTGACGGCGCGCACCTGGTGGTTCAGCGGGCTTCGGCAGCTCGCTCTCGGTGGTGCGGCGGCCGGTGTGACATACGCCCTGGGCAGCTTGTTCGGAACCGCCGTAGGATAGGTCGGCTGCGAGTTATGCGTTGGGCCGCATAAGTAGCCGTTACTCGCTGGTTTCGAATGCTTAACCACCGGGCATGAGCCGTAAGCGCTGTGGGCAATGAGGCCCGCGGCGCACCCGCGGGGTCGGCGACGACGCTTCCCCCGCCGTGTCGGGCCGGCGGGCATCGATCTGACCGATCGATCCGTTTTGGTCCCCCAATACTTCACGCCGCGAGCGCGGTACCCCCGCCGCGCACCTGCGGCGTCCGCATGCTGGAACGGAATATCCCGGTTCCCGAGAACCGCTCCATCATGTAACCTGCACGAAATTTTGCACTCACGCAGAGGGCCAACGTCGTCCCTCGGCAATCTGCATATGCCACATGACGACGACGGGAGAGCCGATGCGTACGCCGCGCCAGCCGTCCCAGCACTCCGCGAATGGCCAGAACTGGTCCTTCATGGATGCTCGCCCTGCTGCGCAGGGTATGTACGACCCCCGCAACGAGCACGACGCCTGTGGCGTCGGTTTCGTGGCCACCCTCACCGGCGAGGCGAGCCATGCGCTGGTCGAGCAGGCGCTGACCGTTCTGCGCAACCTGGAGCACCGCGGTGCCACCGGCTCCGAGCCCGACTCGGGTGACGGCGCGGGCATCCTCTCCCAGGTGCCGGACGCCTTCTTCCGCGAGGTGGCCGAATTCGAGCTGCCCGAGGCCGGTGCGTACGCCGTCGGTATCGCCTTCCTCCCGGAGAACTCCGCCGCGGAAGCCGTCTCGCGGATCGATACGATCGCCGCGGAGGAGGGCCTGACCGTCCTCGGCTGGCGCGACGTGCCCGTCGCTCCCGAACTCCTCGGCGCCACCGCCCGCTCGACGATGCCCGTCTTCCGGCAGATCTTCGTCGCTGGGGGCACCTCCCGGACGGAGTCTGGGGGAGGTTCCGCCGTGCCCGCTACGGACATCGCCCTGGACCGCAAGGCGTTCGTGCTGCGCAAGCGCGCCGAGCGCGAGGTGGACGTCTACTTCCCCTCCCTCTCCGCGCGGACCATCGTCTACAAGGGCATGCTGACCACCGGCCAGCTGGAGCCCTTCTTCCCGGACCTGTCCGACCGCCGCTTCGCGTCGGCCATCGCGCTGGTCCACTCGCGGTTCTCGACGAACACGTTCCCGTCGTGGCCCCTGGCCCACCCGTACCGCTTCGTCGCGCACAACGGTGAGATCAACACCGTCAAGGGCAACCGCAACTGGATGGTCGCCCGCGAGTCGCAGCTGGTCTCCGACCTGTTCGGCTCCTCCGACCAGGCCCTGGAACGCGTCTTCCCGGTCTGCACGCCCGACGCCTCCGACTCGGCGTCCTTCGACGAGGTCCTGGAGCTGCTGCACCTGGGCGGCCGTTCGCTGCCGCACTCCGTGCTGATGATGATTCCGGAGGCGTGGGAGAACCACGACTCCATGGACCCGGCCCGGCGCGCCTTCTACCAGTTCCACGCCACGCTGATGGAGCCCTGGGACGGCCCGGCCTGCGTCACCTTCACCGACGGCAAGCAGGTCGGCGCGGTCCTCGACCGCAACGGTCTGCGTCCCGGCCGCTACTGGGTCACCGACGACGGCCTCGTCGTCCTCGGCTCCGAGGTCGGCGTCCTCGACATCGATCCCTCCAAGGTCGTCCGCAAGGGCCGCCTGCAGCCCGGCAAGATGTTCCTCGTCGACACCGTCGAGCACCGCATCGTCGAGGACGACGAGATCAAGGCCCAGCTCGCCGCCGAGAAGCCGTACGCGGAGTGGCTGGAGGCCGGCGAGATCGAGCTGTCCGATCTGCCCGAGCGCGAGCACATCGTGCACACGCACGCCTCGGTCACCCGCCGCCAGCAGACCTTCGGCTACACCGAGGAAGAACTGCGCGTCATCCTGGCGCCGATGGCCAAGGCCGGAGCCGAGCCGATCGGTTCGATGGGCACCGACTCGCCGATCGCCGCGCTGTCCGACCGTCCGCGCCTGCTCTTCGACTACTTCACCCAGCTGTTCGCGCAGGTCACCAACCCGCCGCTGGACGCCATCCGCGAGGAGCTCGTCACCTCGCTGCGCTCCTCGCTGGGCCCGCAGGGCAACCTGCTGGAGCCGACGGCCGCGTCCTGCCGCAGCGTCGTACTGCCCTTCCCGGTCATCGACAACGACGAGCTGGCCAAGCTCATCCACATCAACGCCGACGGCGACATGCCCGGCATGAAGGCCGCGACCCTCTCCGGCCTCTACCGGGTCTCCGGCGGCGGTGACGCCCTCGCCGCGCGCATCGAGGAGATCTGCGCCGAGGCCGACACCGCCATAGAGAACGGCGCCCGCCTGATCGTCCTGTCGGACCGCCACTCGGACGCCGAGCACGCGCCGATCCCGTCGCTGCTGCTCACCGCGGCCGTCCACCACCACCTCATCCGCACCAAGCAGCGCACCCAGGTGGGCCTGCTGGTCGAGGCCGGTGACGTCCGCGAGGTCCACCACGTCGCCCTGCTCATCGGCTTCGGCGCCGCCGCCGTCAACCCGTACCTGGCGATGGAGTCCGTCGAGGACCTGGTCCGCGCGGGCACCTTCCTGCCGGGCATCGAGCCCGAGAAGGCCATCCGCAACCTGATCTACGCCCTCGGCAAGGGCGTGCTGAAGGTCATGTCCAAGATGGGCATCTCCACCGTGGCTTCCTACCGCGGCGCCCAGGTCTTCGAAGCGGTGGGCCTCGACGAGCAGTTCGTCAACAAGTACTTCAGCGGCACGGCCACCAAGATCGGCGGCGTCGGCATCGACGTCATCGCCAAGGAGGTCGCCGCCCGGCACGCCAAGGCCTACCCGGCCTCCGGCATCGCGCCGGCCCACCGCGCCCTCGACATAGGCGGCGAGTACCAGTGGCGCCGCGAGGGCGAGCCGCACCTGTTCGACCCGGAGACGGTCTTCCGCCTCCAGCACTCCACGCGCACCGGCCGCTACGACATCTTCAAGAAGTACACCGAGCGCGTGAACGAGCAGTCCGAGCGTCTGATGACGCTGCGCGGCCTGTTCGGGTTCAAGAGCGACCGGCAGCCGATCCCCATCGACGAGGTCGAGCCGGCCAGCGAGATCGTCAAGCGCTTCTCCACCGGCGCCATGTCGTACGGCTCCATCTCCAAGGAGGCGCACGAGACCCTCGCCATCGCCATGAACCAGCTCGGCGGCAAGTCCAACACCGGTGAGGGCGGCGAGGACCCGGAGCGTCTGTACGACCCGGCCCGCCGGTCGTCGATCAAGCAGGTCGCCTCCGGCCGCTTCGGTGTGACGTCCGAGTACCTGGTCAACGCCGACGACATCCAGATCAAGATGGCCCAGGGCGCCAAGCCCGGCGAGGGCGGCCAGCTGCCCGGCCACAAGGTGTACCCGTGGGTGGCGAAGACCCGGCACTCGACGCCGGGCGTGGGGCTCATCTCCCCGCCGCCGCACCACGACATCTACTCCATCGAGGACCTGGCCCAGCTGATCCACGACCTGAAGAACGCGAACCCGCAGGCGCGGATTCACGTCAAGCTGGTCTCCGAGGTCGGCGTCGGCACGGTCGCCGCGGGTGTCTCCAAGGCGCACGCGGACGTCGTGCTCATCTCCGGCCACGACGGCGGCACGGGCGCCTCGCCGCTGACCTCGCTGAAGCACGCGGGCGGTCCCTGGGAGCTCGGCCTCGCCGAGACCCAGCAGACGCTGCTGCTCAACGGCCTGCGCGACCGCATCGTCGTACAGACCGACGGCCAGCTGAAGACCGGCCGTGACGTGGTCATCGCCGCGCTGCTCGGCGCCGAGGAGTTCGGTTTCGCGACCGCGCCGCTCGTCGTCTCCGGCTGCGTCATGATGCGCGTCTGCCACCTGGACACCTGCCCGGTCGGCATCGCCACCCAGAACCCGACCCTCAGGGACCGGTTCACCGGCAAGGCCGAGTACGTCGTGAACTTCTTCCAGTACATCGCCGAAGAGGTCCGCGAGATCCTCGCCGAGCTGGGCTTCCGCTCCATCGAGGAGGCCGTCGGCCACGCCGGGACCCTCGACGTGACCCGCGCGGTCGACCACTGGAAGGCGCAGGGCCTGGACCTGGAGCCGCTGTTCCACGTGCCCGAGCTGCCCGAGGGCGCGGTGCGCCACCAGCTGACCGCGCAGGACCACGGCCTGGAGAAGGCGCTCGACAACGAGCTGATCAAGCTCGCCGCCGACGCGCTCGCCGCGGACTCCGCGACCGACGCCCAGCCGGTGCGTGCCCAGGTCGCGATCCGCAACATCAACCGCACGGTCGGCACCATGCTCGGCCACGAGGTGACGAAGAAGTTCGGCGGGGCAGGTCTGCCCGACGACACCATCGACATCACCTTCACCGGCTCGGCGGGCCAGTCCTTCGGCGCCTTCCTGCCGCGCGGTGTCACGCTGCGCCTGGAGGGCGACGCCAACGACTACGTCGGCAAGGGCCTCTCCGGTGGCCGGGTGATCGTGCGCCCGGACCGGAACGCCGACCACCTCGCCGAGTTCTCGACGATCGCGGGCAACACCATCGCGTACGGCGCGACCGGCGGCGAGCTGTTCCTGCGCGGCCGTACGGGCGAGCGGTTCTGCGTCCGCAACTCCGGCGCCACCGTGGTGTCCGAGGGCGTGGGCGACCACGGCTGCGAGTACATGACCGGCGGCCACGCGGTGGTCCTGGGCGAGACCGGGCGCAACTTCGCGGCCGGCATGTCCGGCGGCATCGCGTACGTCATCGACCTGAACCGCGACAACGTCAACGTCGGCAACCTGGGCGCGATCGAAGCCCTGGACGACGACGACAGGCAGTGGCTGCACGACGTGGTGCGCCGCCACGCCGAGGAGACCGGCTCGACGGTCGCCGAGAAGCTGCTCGCCAACTGGGACGCGTCCGTGGAGCGTTTCAGCAAGATCATCCCCAGCACGTACAAGGCAGTGCTCGCCGCCAAGGACGCCGCCGAGCGAGCCGGTCTCTCCGAGACCGAGATCACCGAGAAGATGATGGAGGCGGCGACCAATGGCTGATCCCAAGGGCTTTCTCAACCACGGCCGCGAGGTCGCCAGGACCCGCCCCGTCGGCGAGCGCGTCAAGGACTGGAACGAGGTCTACGTCCCCGGCTCCCTGCTGCCGATCATCAGCAAGCAGGCCGGCCGGTGCATGGACTGCGGCATCCCGTTCTGCCACAACGGCTGCCCGCTCGGGAACCTGATCCCCGAGTGGAACGACTACGCCTACCGCGAGGACTGGGCCGCCGCCTCGGAACGCCTGCACGCGACGAACAACTTCCCGGAGTTCACCGGGCGGCTGTGCCCGGCCCCGTGCGAGTCGGCGTGTGTGCTCGGCATCAACCAGCCGGCGGTCACCATCAAGAACGTCGAGGTCTCGATCATCGACAAGGCGTGGGAGACCGGTGACGTCGCCCCGCAGATCCCGGAGCGCCTGTCCGGCAAGACGGTCGCGGTCATCGGCTCGGGCCCGGCCGGTCTGGCCGCCGCCCAGCAGCTGACCCGGGCCGGCCACACGGTCGCCGTCTACGAGCGCGCGGACCGCATCGGAGGTCTCCTCCGGTACGGCATCCCCGAGTTCAAGATGGAGAAGCGGCACATCAACCGCCGTATCGAGCAGATGCGCGCGGAGGGCACCCGCTTCCGCACGGGCATCGAGATCGGCCGCGACCTGAAGGCGACGGACCTGAAGAAGCGGTACGACGCGATCGTCATCGCCGCCGGTGCGACGACCGCGCGTGACCTCCCCGTGCCCGGCCGCGAGCTCAAGGGTATCTACCAGGCCATGGAGTACCTGCCCCTGGCCAACAAGGTGCAGGAGGGCGACTTCGTGGCGCCCCCGATCTCGGCCGAGGGCAAGCACGTCGTGGTCATCGGCGGTGGCGACACCGGCGCCGACTGCGTGGGCACGGCTCACCGTCAGGGTGCGGCGTCGGTGACCCAGCTGGAGATCATGCCCCGCCCTGGCGACGAGCGGAACCCGGTCGCCCAGCCGTGGCCGACCTTCCCGATGCTCTACAAGGTCACCTCCGCGCACGAGGAGGGCGGCGAGCGGATCTACTCCGTCTCCACCACCCACTTCGAGGGCGACGAGGACGGCAACGTCCAGTGGCTGCACCTGACCGAGGTGGAGTTCATCGAGGGCAAGCTGACCCAGAAGCCGGGCACGGAGCGCAAGATCCCCGCCCAGCTGGTGACGCTGGCGATGGGCTTCACCGGTCCGGACCGCGACAACGGTCTCGTGGACCAGTTCGGCCTGGACCTCGACGAGCGCGGCAACATCGCCCGCGACGCCGACTTCCAGACCAACGTCCCGGGCGTGTACGTCGCCGGTGACGCGGGTCGGGGTCAGTCGCTGATCGTGTGGGCGATCGCCGAAGGCCGCTCGGCCGCCCGCGGTGTGGACCGCTTCCTGACCGGCGCCAGCGACCTGCCGGCGCCGATCCGGCCGACGGACCGTGCGCTGATGGTCTGACGGCTCCGAGGTAAAACACCTCAACAGACGTCCCGTACAAAGGCGTACGGAACACCAGACGGCGCCTGCCCGCCAGTCCCCGACCGGACGAATGGGCAGGCGCCGCCGCATGTCTACGGCCGGAGCCCGCCCTGAAGCAAGCCGTACATCCGCTGAAGGCGGCCGGTGACGTAACCTCGGCGAACGGTTCAGCGCGAGGGGGAGCTCAAATGGCCGCGATCAGTCTCAGCAAGGTCGAGGAGACCGCGCCCGCGCTGGTCAGCCTGTACAAGAGCGCCGGGGTGTCGCTGCGCAAGCACGGGCTGGAGGGGGTGCGCGCCGCGGTCTACCTCGTCGTCGACTACTCCGGGTCCATGCGGCCGTACTACAAGGACGGCAGCGTGCAGGAGCTCGCCGACCGGGTGCTCGGCCTGTCCGCGCATCTCGACGACGACGGGACCGTGCCGGTGGTGTTCTTCTCGACGGACGTGGACGCCGTGACCGAGATTTCACTCACGGACCACCAGGGGATAGAGCAGTTCGCATCCGGCCTCGGACACATGGGCAGGACGAACTACCACCTGGCGATGGACGCCGTCATCGACCACTACCTCGACAGCGGCTCGAAGGATCCTGCCTTGGTCGTCTTCCAGACCGATGGTGGGCCCAGCAGCAAGCCCGCGGCGGAACGATACGTGTGCAAGGCCGCGAAGCTCCCCCTGTTCTGGCAGTTCATCGGCTTCGGGGATCCCGACAGCCGCCAGTTCGACTTCCTGCGGAAACTGGACGAACTGGCGGTGCCGGACCGGCGGCTCGTGGACAACGCCGGGTTCTTCCACGCCGGTACGGATCCGCGGACGGTGTCCGACGCCGAGTTGTACGACCGGCTGGTGGGCGAGTTCCCGAAGTGGCTGGTGGCGGCGCGGGCGCAGGGGATCGTACGGCCGTCCTGACTCACCCGGCCACGCCCGCCGCGGCCGACTGCTCCCCCCATTGGCCCAGCACCGGCGCTCGCCCTGTTGGCGTGGCCGCGGGGCCGTGCCACGCTGAGGGAGATCCGACGGGGAAGGCGACGACGTATGGACGACGGCGCGCGATCGGGGAACGTGACGGCGCGGTCCGCTCGCCGGGAGCCTCCTGGCAAGGGCGAGAGACTCGCCGACTGGGCTGATGGGCGGCTGGGGATCTTTGCGCTGGCCAAGGCCAACATGCGCAAGGTCTTCCCGGACCACTGGTCCTTCATGCTGGGCGAGGTCGCTCTCTACAGCTTCGTCGTCCTGATCCTGACCGGCGTCTACCTCACCCTGTTCTTCGAGCCGAGCAGCGTCGAGGTCGTCTATCACGGCTCGTACGAGCCCCTCAACGGCGTGATCATGACCAGGGCGTTCGAGTCCACGCTGGACATCAGCTTCGACGTGCGCGGCGGGCTGCTGATCCGGCAGATCCACCACTGGGCCGCGCTGGTCTTCGTCACCGCCATGCTCACGCACATGATGCGGGTGTTCTTCACCGGCGCCTTCCGCAAGCCGCGCGAGGTCAACTGGCTGTTCGGCTGGACCCTGCTGATGCTGGGCATCATCACCGGCCTGACGGGCTACTCCCTGCCCGACGACCTGCTGTCCGGCACCGGCCTCCGCTTCGCGCACGGCGCGATCCTGTCCATCCCGATCGTGGGGACGTACCTGGCGTTCTTCCTCTTCGGCGGGGAGTTCCCGGGCGACGACATCATCGCGCGGCTCTTCCCGATCCATGTGCTGCTGCTGCCCGGGATCATGCTGGGGCTGGTGGCCGCGCACCTGATCCTGGTCTTCTACCACAAGCACACCCAGTACCCGGGCCCCGGCCGGGGCGAGAAGACCGTCATCGGCATGCCCTTCCTGCCGGTCTACATGGCCAAGGCGGGCGGCTTCTTCTTCCTCGTCTTCGGTGTCCTGACGCTGATGGGAGGCATCGCCCAGATCAACCCCCTGTGGGCCTTCGGCCCTTACCGGCCCGATCTGGTCACCACCGGCGCCCAGCCCGACTGGTATCTCGGCTTCTCCGAGGGCCTGATCCGGGTGATGCCGGGATGGGAGATCAACCTCTGGGGCCACACGCTGGTGCCGGGCGTGTTCATCCCGTTCGCGCTGTTCCCGCTGGTCATGCTCGCCATCGGCGTGTACCCCTTCATCGAGGCGTGGATCACCGGCGACAAACGCGAGCACCACATCCTGGACCGCCCGCGCAACGCCCCCGTACGCACCGGCCTCGGCGTGGCCTGGCTCAGTCTGTACTGCGTGCTGCTGATCGGCGGCGGCAACGACATCGTGGCCCTGCGTCTGCACCTGTCCATCAATGCGATCACCTGGTTCGTCCGGGTGTCGGTCTTCGTCGTGCCGGTCCTCGCCTTCATGGTGACGAAACGGATCTGTCTCGGTCTGCAGCGCCGGGACCGGGCCAAGGTGCTGCACGGCAGGGAGACGGGCACCATCAAACGGCTGCCGAACGGCGAGTACGTCGAGGTCCACGAACCCCTCTCGCAGGCGCAGCTGTTCACCCTCACCCAGCACGAGCAGAACCCGCCGTACGAGATCGGGCCGCTCGTCGACGCGGGCGGTGTCCGCCGCCGGGTCAAGCGGTCGCAGCGGCTGCGTGCCCGGCTGTCCCGAACCATGTTCGGGCCCGACACGCGGATCGAGAAGCCGACGGTGGAGGAGTTCCGGGAGCTCACCAGCGGCGATCACCGGCATTGACGACGAGGGCCCGGCACTCCCGCGGACTTCCCCAGGCGGTGCGCAGGGCGCGGGCCTTGGTCAGCCACAGCGACAGGTCGTACTCCGCCGTGTAGCCGATCGCGCCGTGCAGCTGGAGCGCCGTACGGGCGGTGGCGTACGCCGCCTCGCACGCGGCGACCTTGGCGGCGGCCGCCTCGGCGGGGCTCATGCTCAGCGCGGCCCCGAAGACCAGGGGACGCGCGAACTCCAGCGCGATCTTCGCGTCGGCCAGCCGGTGCTTGACGGCCTGGAACGAGCCTATGGGCACGCCGAACTGCGTGCGCTGCTTCACGTACGCCACGGTCCTGTCGAGGAGCGCGAGACCCACGCCGAGGGCCTGGGCGGCGGTGGTGAGGCGGGCGGTGGTGAGGGCGTGGGCGACGGGAGGGTCGGGGACGAGGAGTTCGCCGCCGGGTGCGAGGGGGGTGAGGCGGCGGGCGGGGTCGAGACAGGGGCGCACCGGACCGTGGCCGGGGGCGAGGCGCAGGCCGTCGGGGGTCAGGGCGAGGCGCGTGGTCGCCGCGTCGCCGTCCAGGGCGTACGACCCCGAGGGCGCCAGCGTCGCCATGGCCTCGCCAGAGCCGAGCGCGGGCAGCAGCCGTTTGGCGGGGCCCGGTTCGGTGAGCAGCGCGGCCGCCGTGACGGTTTCGACCAGAGGCCCGGGCACGGCGTGGCGCCCCAACTCGACGAAGGCGACGGCGAGTTCGACGGGGCGCGGCCCCACCCCCTCGTACTCCTCCGGAACCGCCAGCGCGAACACCCCCGCCTCCGCGATACGGCTCCACAGCGCGCGTCCGCTCGCAGGCTCGCCCCGGCTCCACTCCCGTACCACCGACGGCGTGTCCGCGGCCGTCAGCATCGCGTCCAGCGAGTCGGCGAACGCGCGCTGCTCGGCGTCGAGGAGGAAACGCATCAGCGGCGTCCCTTCGGCAGGCCGAGCAGCCGCTCGGCGACGATGTCCCGCTGGATCTCGTTCGTGCCCGCGTAGATGGGGCCGGCGAGGGCGAAGACGTACCGCTGCGACCAGTCCCCGTCCGCCAACTCGCCCTCCGTGCCCAGGAGATCGAGGGCCGTCTCGCTCAGTGCGATGTCGTACTCCGACCAGAAGACCTTGTTCAGGCTGGACTCCGGGCCGAGCAAGGCGCCGTCGAGGAAGCGGGAGGCGGCGGCGTACGTGAACAGCTGGTAGGCGCGGGCGCCGATCAGGGCGTCGGCCACGCGGTCCTTCGTGTCCTGCGGGCTGCCCTGTGTCTGCCAGAGCCGGAACAGCCGGTCGGCGCTCGCCAGGAAGCGGCCGGGGGAGCGGAGCGTCAGCCCGCGCTCGTTGCCCGCCGTGGCCATCGCCACCCGCCAGCCCTGGCCGGGCTCGCCGATCACGTCCTCGTCCGGTACGAACACCTCGTCCAGGAACAGCTCGGCGAAGGCGGGCTTGCCGTCGAGGCGGGCGATGGGGCGGACCGTGACACCCGGGGCACGCAGGTCGAACATCAGGTAGGTCAGCCCCTGGTGGGGTTTCGGGGAGTGCGGATCGCTGCGGAACAGGCCGAACGCGCGGTCCGCGAAGGCCGCCCTCGACGACCAGGTCTTCTGCCCGCTCAGCAGCCAGCCGCCGGGTGCGCGGACGGCCTTCGACCTGAGGGACGCCAGGTCGGAGCCCGCATCCGGTTCCGACCACGCCTGCGCCCAGATCACCTCACCCCGGGCCATGGGCGGCAGCACGCGCGCCCGCTGCTCCTCGGTGCCGTGGTCGAAGAGGGTCGGCGCGAGCAGACTGATGCCGTTCTGGCCGACCCGGCCGGGCGCGCCCGCCGCGTAGTACTCCTCCTCGAAGACCAGCCAGCGGACCAGCCCCGCGTCCCGCCCGCCGTACGCGGTCGGCCAGTTCACCACCGACCAGCGGTCCGCGGCCAGCTCGGCCTCCCACGCGCGGTGCGCCGCGAAGCCCTTCTCCGTCTCCAGGGAGGGGAGGGGCTCGGCGGGTACGTGCGCCGCCAGCCAGGCGCGGGCCTCGGCCCGGAAGGCCTCCTCTTCCCGCGTGAAGGTGAGATCCATCGACGGCAGCCCTTCGACGAGTGCGTCCGGTCCGGATGAGCAACTTCCCTAACAAGTGTTTGGTAGGTTAGCGTGGCCCTATGACAGACGTCGAGAGTCCGGCGTACGTGCCCGGGCACGGACTGCTGGCGGGACGTACCGCCGTCATCACCGCGGCCGCGGGCGCCGGGATCGGCGGGGTCACCGCGCGCCGCTTCCTGGAGGAGGGCGCGCGCGTGCTGATCAGTGACGCGCATGCGCGGCGGCTGAAGGAGTACGAGGCCGAGCTGGCCGGAGAGTTCGGGACGGGATCGGTCGGCGCGGTGCCGTGCGACGTCACCGACGAGGTCCAGGTGCACGAGCTCTTCGAGGCCGCCGTCCGCGAGCACGGCCGACTCGACATCGTGGTCAACAACGCCGGACTCGGCGGCACGGCGGCCCTCGTCGACATGACCGACGAACAGTGGTCCCGCGTCCTGGACGTGACACTGAACGGCACCTTCCGGTGCACCCGGGCCGCACTGCGCCGCATGAAGGAGACCGGCGACGGCGTGATCGTCAACAACGCCTCCGTCGTCGGCTGGCGCGCCCAGGCCGGCCAGGCGCACTACGCCGCCGCGAAGGCGGGAGTGATGGCGCTCACCCGGTGCGCGGCGGCGGAGGCGGCCGAGTACGGGGTGCGCGTCAACGCCGTGTCGCCCAGCCTCGCCATGCATCCGCACCTGGCGAAGGTGACGACCCCCGAACTGCTGGAGGAACTCACCGCCCGCGAGGCCTTCGGGCGGTACGCCGAGCCGTGGGAGGTGGCCAACGTGATCGTGTTCCTGGCCTCGCCCTACTCCTCGTACATGACGGGCGAGGCCGTCTCCGTCAGCAGCCAGCACCCCTAGAAGCCGTCAGGACGACAATGGACCCGTGCCGACCAAGAAGAACCCCCAGGTGACCGCCGCACAGCCCGCCGCGGCTGCCGCCGCTCGCGACCGCCGTCGCGAACTCCTCGACACCGCCGCCGAGGTCTTCGCCGAGCAGGGCTACAACGCCACCACCGTGCGCAAGATCGCGGACCACGCGGGCATGCTCGCGGGCAGCCTCTACTACCACTTCGACTCCAAGGAATCGATGCTGGAGGAGATCCTGCGGACCTTCCTCGACGAGCTCTGGGGCGGCTACGACGCTGTCCTGGGCGCCGAGCTGGGCCCGCGCGAGACCCTCGAAGCCCTGGTCACCGAGTCGTTCCGGGAGATCGACCGGCACCGCGCCGCCGTCGCGATCTACCAGAAGGAGAGCAAGCAGCTGGTCGCGCAGGAGCGGTTCGCGTTCCTCGCCGAGTCGCAGCGCAGGTTCGAGAAGGCATGGCTGTCCACGCTGGAGCGCGGGGTCGCCGCCGAGGTGTTCCGGGCCGACCTCGACGTCCGGCTCACCTACCGGTTCGTGCGCGACACCGTGTGGGTCGCCGCGTCCTGGTACCGGCCCGGCGGACAGCACAGCCCGGAGGAGATCGCCCGGCAGTACCTGTCGATGGTGCTGGACGGGATCGCCGTACGCACGTAACTCATTGACGAGTCTGGGGAGTCGCCATGGCCGAGGCCTACATCGTCGAAGCGGTCCGTACGCCCGTGGGGCGGCGCGGGGGAGGACTGAGCGGGGTCCATCCGGCCGACCTGGGCGCGCATGTGCTGAAGGAACTGGTCGCGCGGGCCGGCGTCGATCCGGCCGCCGTGGAGGACGTCGTCTTCGGCTGCCTGGACACCGTGGGGCCGCAGGCCGGGGACATCGCGCGGACCTGCTGGCTGGCGGCCGGGCTGCCCGAGGAGGTGCCGGGCGTGACGGTGGACCGGCAGTGCGGCTCCTCCCAGCAGGCCGTGCACTTCGCGGCACAGGGCGTGCTCTCCGGCACGCAGGACCTGGTGGTCGCGGGGGGCGTGCAGAACATGTCGCAGATCCCGATCGCCTTCGCGACCCGGCAGGCCGCCGAGCCGCTGGGCTTCACGGAGGGCCCCTTCGCGGGCAGCGAGGGCTGGCGGGCGCGGTACGGGGACCGGGCGGTGAACCAGTTCGTCGGCGCCGAGATGATCGCCGCGAAATGGGGCATCAGCCGGCAGGACCAGGAGGAGTTCGCGCTGCGGTCGCACCGGCGGGCACTGCGGGCGATCGACGAGGGCCGCTTCGAACGGGAGCTGGTGCCCTGCCGGGAGGTCGCCGTCGACGAAGGGCCGCGCCGGGACACCTCCCTGGAGAAGATGGCCGGGCTGAAGCCGGTCATCGACGGCGGCACGATCACGGCCGCCTGCTCCTCGCAGGTCTCCGACGGGGCGGCGGCCATGCTGCTGGCCTCGGAGCGGGCGGTGCGCGAGCACGGGCTGCGGCCCCGCGCGCGTGTGCACCATCTGTCGGTGCGCGGCGAGGACCCCATCCGCATGCTGACGGCCCCCATCCCCGCCACCGCCCACGCACTGAAGAAGACCGGCCTGTCGATCGACGACATCGACCTCGTCGAGATCAACGAGGCCTTCGCACCGGTCGTCCTGGCCTGGCTGAAGGAGACGGGAGCGGATCCGGAGAAGGTCAACGTCAACGGCGGCGCGATCGCGCTCGGGCATCCGCTGGGTGCGACGGGCGTGAAACTGATGACGACCCTGCTGCACGAACTGGAGCGCACCGGCGGCCGGTTCGGGCTGCAGACGATGTGCGAGGGGGGCGGGCAGGCGAACGTTACGATCATCGAGAGGCTGTGAGTCTTAAGGGGAGGGCCTGAGCCCGGCTCGTACCTCCTCCGCCTCCTTCATGATCCGCTCCACCAGCTCCGCGCACGACGGCAGGTCGTCGATCACCCCGGCGACCTGCCCGGAGGCCATCACGCCGAGATCCGTACGGCCGTCCACCATCGCCGACTTCAGCAGCATCGGCGTGTTGGCGGCGAGCAGTAGCTGGCTCCACGTGAGGTCTTTCCCGTGCCGCAGCGCAAGTCCGTCGCGGACCAGCTGCCGCCAGGTCAGCCCGGACAGCTTCCGGAAGCCGGCCGCCCGGCGGACGGCGTGCACCAGGGCCCGCGTCCGGCCGGAATTCTCCAGGGTGCCCACCATTTCCGTACGCAGCATGCGGTGCGGCAGACCGTCGACCGCCCGCGTCACCGTCACGTCCTTCACCGTCGCCGCCAGATACCGCTCCTTCACCGCGTCCGGCACCGTCGAGTCCGAGGTGAGCAGGAACCGCGTGCCCATGGCGACGCCCGCCGCCCCGTAGGCGAGCGCCGCGACCAGGCCCCGCCCGTCGAAGAAGCCGCCCGCCGCCACGACCGGTATCCGCACCGCGTCCACCACCTGCGGCAGCAGGACCGTCGTGGCCACCTCGCCGGTGTGCCCGCCGCCCTCTCCGCCCTGCACGATCACCGCGTCCGCGCCCCACGCCGCTACCTTCTCGGCGTGCCGCCGGGCGCCGACGGAGGGGATGACGACGATCCCCGCCTCCTTGAGCTCGGCGATCAGCTCGGGGGAGGGCGCGAGGGCGAAGGACGCGACCCGTACTCCTTCCTCGATCATGATCCGCACCCGGTCGCCGGCGTCCGCCGCGTCCGCCCGCAGATTCACACCGAACGGCGCGTCCGTACGCGAGGCGACCTCGCGTATCGCCGCACGCAGCCGGTCCAGGGGCATCGTCGCGGAGGCCAGGATGCCCAGCGCGCCCGCGTTCGCCGCCGCCGACACCAGGCGCGGGCCCGCCACCCAGCCCATCCCGGTCTGCACGATCGGATACCGGACCCCGGTCAGCCGGGTGAGCGCGGTCTCCATCAGGCGACCTCCCGGGCACGGGCGTTCTCCGGATCGATCACCTCGCGGATCAGGCGCTGCTCCTCGGCTGTCGGTTCGCGGGTGTACGGCACCTCGTCCGGGACTTCGAGCGTGAATCCCGTCGCCTCCCTGACCTTCTCGACGGTCACCCCGGGATGGAGGGAGACCAGACGCATGGCGTGGTCCGGGGTGGCGAAGTCGAAGACGCCGAGGTCGGAGACGACGCGCGGGACGCGGTGATAACGCGCGCCGGCCGCGCGGTCGTACCCCACTCCGCACACCATGTCGACCTGCTCGACGAAGACCCGTCGGGAGTGCCTGGGGATCCAGTAACTGGTCGGATGGTTCAGGGTGTTGACCGGTGCCCCGCGCACCCCGAGCAGCTGCCGCTTCGGCCGCGCCCAGTCGCCGATGCAGGAGATGTTCTGGTTGCCGTACCGGTCGATCTGGCTCGCGCCCATCATCACGTGCCGTCGGCCGCCGGTGACCAGGGTGAGGTGCTGCCGATAGGGCAGCCAGCCCTCGACCGTGCCGTCGACGCCCACCAGCATCGCCTCGCCGTCGGTCAGCAGCAGGTCCGGCGCGAAGGTGTGCCGGGCGAGGCGGGCGCCGATGGACGGGATCAGGCCCATGGGGCTGGCGAGGATCTCGCCCGCGTCGCGCCAGGCCTCGGCGCAGGCGATCACGCAGTACTCGGCGCGGGTGACCCCCTTCATGTCACCTCCCTGATCGCCGATTGGTACGCCTGTTCGTCCCCACCCAGGAACCGCGCCGCGAACTCCGCCCACGGCGTGGTCGCGTACCGCTTCTGGAACGCCTCGTCCCGCCCGTAGTCGGGCGCACAGGACGTGAAGTGCGCGCCGCTCGGCGCCTCGACGACACCCGTGACCGTGTGCCGCTTGATCAGCAGGGTCTGCGGCGCGGCCTCCTTCGTCAGCTCCGCCGTGTCCACGATCCGCTCGCAGGAGACGTACGCCGCCTGCGCCGCCTCGCAGAACAGGTCGTCGAAGTACGGGTCCGGGCCCAGATACCGGCCGCTGCCCTGCCGGTCCGCGCGATTGACGTGCACCAGCGCCGCATCCATCCGCAGCGCCGGCATGGCCACGAACGTCTCCCCGTCCTCGTACGGCGAAGTCACCGTCCGCAGCCCCGGGTTGACCCGCATCACATCCGAACCGATCCCGGCCCGCACCGGCATGAAGGGCAGCCGGTTCGCTGCCGCGTGCAGGCCCCACATGAACATCGCCTCGTCGATCTCCATCAGCTCGAAGGCCCCCCGCTCGCGCGCCGCGCGGTAGTGCGGTTCGAGCGGGATCGAATCGAGGGTGACGAAGGGCGTGACCAGCCGTCGTACGCGTCCGGCCGCGGCGAGCATGCCGACGTCCGGGCCGCCGTACGACACAAGGGTGAGGTCGGTGATCTCCGACCGGAGCAGCGCTCTGACCAGGGCCATCGGCTTGCGGCGGGAGCCCCAGCCGCCGATGCCGAGGGTCATGCCGCTCTCCAGCCGGCTGACGGCCTCGTCGGCGGTCATCGTCTTGTCAGTCACCCGCACGCTCCCTTCCGAAGCTTTCGCGGACCCGGTCGGCCACGCCGCTGAGGTTGGCCTCGAAGGTGAAACCCTGCTCGAAGCGGTAGCTGCGGCGCACGTCCACCGGGTCGATGCCGTTGATGGCGGCCTTGGCCAGGCGCACCAACTCCCCGTCCTTGGCGGCGATCTCGTCGGCCAGCTCCAGCGCGGCCGCACGCAGTCCGGCGCGCGGCACCACCCGCCACACCGACCCGTGCCCGTGCAGCTCGGCCGCGCTCGCCGTGCGGGAGGTGTAGTACAGCGCCCGCATCAGGTGCTGCGGGACCAGCCGGGCCAGATGCGTGGCGGCACCCAGCGCTCCCCGGTCCAGCTCGGGCAGCCCGAAGGTGGCGTCCTCGCTCGCCACGACCACGTCCGCGTTCCCCACCAGGCCGATGCCGCCGCCCAGGCAGAAGCCCTGCACCGCCACCACCACCGGCACCTCGCACTCGTACACCGCGGCGAAGGCCTCGAAGCAGCCGCGGTTGGCGCCGACCAGCGCCCCCTGCCCCCGCGCCTGGATCTCCTTGATGTCCACGCCCGCGTTGAACCCCCGCCCCTCGGCGGCCAGCACCACACACCGCACCCCGGACTCCCGGCCGGCCGCGCGAACGGCGTCGGCCAGCGCGAACCAGCCGTGCACCGGCAGCGCGTTCACCGGCGGGAAGTCGACGGCGACGACGCAAACCCCGGGAGTCGGGGACGAGACGGAAATCCCCTTTTCCGGGGACGAGGTGGAGACACCCATGGGCGCATCAGCTACCTTTCCACCAAACGTTTGTTAGGTGGAAGGTAGCAGCGAATGGAGCTGGACGGGAAGGTCGCCGTCGTCACCGGCGGCACCCGCGGGGTCGGAGCCGGGATCGCGCGCTCCTTCGCGCGCGCGGGCGCCCAGGTCGTGATCTGCGCGCGCCGGCCACCGGAAGTGCCGGTGGAGAAGACCGATTTCATGCCGTTGGACGTACGGGACGCAGGAGCCGTCCGCCGCTTCTTCGACGCCCTGCCCCGAGTGGACGTCCTCGTCAACAACGCGGGCGGCGCCCCCTACCGGCTGCTGGCCGACGCCGACGCCGAGCGGCACGCCAGGGTCGTCGAACTGAACCTCCTCGCACCGCTGACGGTCTCGCTCACCGCGTACGAGCACCTCAAGCGGACCCGGGGCGCCGTCGTGATGATCGGCAGTGTGAGCGGCAGCCGCCCGTCGCCCGGGACGGCCGCGTACGGGGCGGCCAAGGCGGGCCTGGAGAACCTCGCCCGCTCGATGGCCGTGGAATGGGCACCGGAGGTCCGCGTCAACACCCTCGTCGTCGGCATGGTCCGCACCGAGCTGTCCCACCTCCACTACGGCGACGAGGACGGCATCGCCGCCGTCTCCCGCACCGTCCCCCTCGGCCGCCTCGCCGAACCCGCCGACGTCGGCGCGGCCGCGGTCTTCCTCGCCTCCGACGCCGCGGCCTACATCAGCGGGGCGAGCCTGCTCGTGCACGGCGGCGGGGAACGGCCGGCGTTCCTGGACGCGGCAACCGGCAACGCGGCAACCGCCGACAAGGAGGAGTGAGATGAGTGGAATCTGCGACGGCAGGGTGGTCGTCGTCACCGGCGCGGGCCGAGGACTCGGCCGCGCCCACGCCCTCGCGTTCGCCGCCGAGGGCGCCCGGCTCGTCGTCAACGACCTCGGTGTCGGCCTCGACGGCACACCGGACCCGGACAGCCCCGCCGGGCAGGTGGTGGACACCATCCGCGCGGCCGGCGGCGAAGCGGTCGCGCACGGCGGCGACATCGCGACGAGCGAAGGCGCCACCTCCCTGATCCGGACCGCCCTGGAGACGTACGGCCGCCTCGACACCCTCGTCAACAACGCCGGCTTCCTGCGCGACCGGATGCTCGTCAACCTCGACGAGGACGACTGGGACGCCGTACTGCGCGTCCACCTCAAGGGACACTTCCTGCCCCTGAAACACGCCGCCGCGCACTGGCGCGCCGAGGCCAGGGCGGGACGCACACCCGAGGCACGGATCGTCAACACCAGCAGCGGAGCGGGGCTGCTGGGCTCGGTGGGGCAGGGCAACTACAGCGCGGCCAAGGCCGGGATCGTCGGGCTGACGCTGGTGGCGGCGGCCGAGCTGGCCCGATACGGCGTCCAGGTCAACGCGATCGCGCCCGCGGCCCGCACCCGGATGACGGAACGTACATTCGCCGACACCATGGCCGCACCCACCACCGGCTTCGACGCCATGGCCCCGGAGAACGTCTCCCCACTCGTCGTCTGGCTCGGCTCCCCGGCGAGCGCCGGCGTCACCGGCCGGGTCTTCGAGGCGGAGGGAGGCAGGATCACGGTCATGGAGGGCTGGCGCCCCGGGCCGACGGTCGACAAGGGGGCGCGGTGGGGGCCGGGGGAGGCGGGGGATGCGGCGCGGAAGTTACTGGAAGAGGCGGAGGCGCCAAGAGGGGTGTACGGGGCGTGAGGCGGTACTTCTTGGCCAACCGAGTCGGGCGGCGGGTGGGCATAGGCCGGGAGTCTGGGGGCGGAGCACCCAGGGACGCCCGCACCAAGGCCGGGTGCCTCACCAACGCCGGCCAGCCTACGTATCGCACTCCAACACCGTCCGGCACAACGCACACCGCGCCCGCACCCGCCCCCGCACCGGCACCCTGATCCGCTGATGACAGGTCGGGCAGGGAAACGACACGCGGAGACGGCCGCCACCGTCGGGGCTGAAGGTGTACGGGACACCGGGCTGAGGTTCGGGCGCATGCCGCCGGTCCCGGGCATAGCGCCGCCGCCCCGCCCACCCGGCCGCGGTCAGAGGAGGCTGCTGCTCGTCCTGCCGGGCCCGGGCCATGCCCTTGACGTACGCCGTGTAGGCCTGCGGGCTGGTGAACCACACCGAGGGATCCTCACCGAAGACCAGGGCACGCTTGGCGAGGACGTACCCGAACTCCTCCGGCGTGAGATAGCCCAGCTTCTGGGACGACGCCGCATCCTCCCGGTACGCGTCCAGCAGCAGCCAGCCCGCCCCCAGGTACGTCGTCGCCGTGTCGGTGAGGATCTCGTTGTCCCGGGTGCCCGGGAACGACAGGTCGAGGCGGTGCAGATAGACGTGCATCACCTCGTGGGCGAGGGCCGCGCCGATGTCCCGCCGATGCGTGCGGAAGCGGTCGTTCAGCTCGACGAAGTACTCGGGCCCGGCGGCGAGTTCGACGTTCGCCGCATGACTCATGTCACGGAAGCTGACGACCATCCGGGCATCCGGCAGCCGGTAGTGCCGCACCAGCTCACGGGCCACCCGCTGCGTCCCGAGATACAGATCATCCGTGTCGCAGAACGCCACGTCGGCGGGGGCCACACTGATCGCGAACGTCTGGATGGTGTCGTACGACAACCTTTTGTACAACGCCGTGATCGCGGCCCGCACCGTCTCCAGGTGTGGGTAGCCGTGCTCGACCGGTCCGTCGTTCGCCACGCCCGTACCCCCAAGACGCCGTGAACCCGTCTCCACTCTACGGGGATGCGGCCGGATCATCCCTGCTCGATCCGGCGTGGACCGCGGCCGCTGACATACTCCGGACCGTGACCGACGAACAGCACCCCGAGAACGCCGCCTCGGTGCGGGTGAGCGGCCCGGACGAGACCCTCGAACAGCGACTCGACGACGAACTCACCGCCTTCAACGCCCGCGCGACCGGCGCCGGCACACCTGAGGACTTCACCGTCCGCGTCGAGGACACCGACGGCGAACTGCTCGGCGGGCTCACGGCGTGGATCTGGGGCGGCTGCTGCGCCGTCGACATGCTGTGGGTGCGCGAGGACCAGCGGCACGCGGGCTGGGGGAGCCGGCTGATGCGGGCCGCCGAGGCGGAGGCCGTACGGCGCGGCTGCACCGACATGATCGTCTCCACGTACACCTTCCAGGCCCCGGAGTTCTACCGCAGGCTCGGCTTCCGCGAGACGGGCCGCACCGGAGGAATCCCCGGCGGACACGAGGACGTGCAGTTCCACAAGGCCCTTGGCGCCTAGCCACGCCCCCGGAGCGCGAGCCGAGCCCCGCCGGCGCACAACCAGAGCCCCGACCCCGACGACCCACCCGTGATCGAACGGCACGCAGAACAGGCCACGTAGGGTAGGCACCCATGACCACCAGCAACACCGGTAGCGGTGACGTCGACCCGGCCGTCCGCGAGGAACTCGACCGGCTGCGCGCGAGCATCGACAACATCGACGCGGCCGTCGTCCACATGCTCGCCGAACGCTTCAAATGCACCCAGCAGGTCGGACACCTCAAGGCCCGGCACCAACTGCCGCCCGCCGACCCGGCCCGCGAGGCCCGGCAGATCACCCGCCTGCGCGCCCTCGCCGAGAACGCCAAACTGGACCCGGCCTTCGCTGAGAAGTTCCTGAATTTCATCGTCGGCGAAGTGATCAGGCACCACGAGCGCATCGCCGACGACACGGTGAACGCCTCCACGCACCTGGCGAATTGACCTCGTCCGACGGCTCCCCGCACGTGACACCAAGGCCCACAAGCGGCATGCTGCGCTGTGCACTCCTTGTCAGCTGACGAGCACTCCACGTCAGCTTTTCGGGCATAAGCTGGATCGCCCACGAGGGAGGGACGTCGGGCCATGCCGTCGGATGCCAGGATCCTCATCGTCGACGACCACAAGGACACCCTGTACGCCCTGGAGAGCGCGCTGGCCCCGCTGGGCTACCTGCTGGGCCGCGCCACCAGCGGCGACGAGGCCCTCAAGCAGGTCCTGCGCGGCAAGGTCGGCCTCCTCCTGCTCGACGTGCGCATGCCCGGCGTCAGCGGCCTCGACGTGGTGCGCTACATGCGCCGCCTGGAACAGACCCAGCACATCCCGATCATCCTGCTCACCGGCTTCGGCCCCGACCACGAACTGACCGCCACCGCCTTCGGCCTCGGCGTCGCCGACCTCGTCATGAAACCCATCGACCCCTGGTCCCTGCGCACCAAAGTCCGCTACCTCTTCGACGCCCACCAACGCCAACGCGCCCTCGAACAGGAAGTGCGCGAATTACGCGCCCTGGTCAAGGACCACACCGAACCGGCTAAACCCGCCCCCCGCCCCGCCCTGCCCCACCCGGACGCCCGGGTTCCGCCCCAGCGAGCCCAAGGGGCGCACACCGGAGAGCTGGAGCAGGACCGGACATAGGGCACGTACCGATCCGCCTCTGTGCCACGTCAGCGCCATCAGGCAGCATGTCCTGCATGTCCGTACTGACGCGCGACGAAGCGCAGACCCGTGCCAAGCTCCTCGACGTCCACCGCTACACGATCGACCTCGATCTGACCTGTGGAGACGACAGCTTCGACTCCCGCACCGTCATCAGGTTCACCGTCCGCGCGGACCAGGACGCCACGGACACCTTCGTCGAGGTCAAGCCCGCCGAACTGCGCTCCGTCACCCTCGACGGACAGCCCCTCGACCCGGAAACCCTGGACGGGAACAGGCTGCCCCTGAAGAACCTCACCCCGGGCGAGCACGAACTGCGCGTGGACGCCGGAATGCGCTACTCCCGCACCGGCGAGGGCATGCACCGCTTCACCGACCCCACCGACGACGAAACCTACGTCTACACCCAGCTGTTCATGGAAGACGTCCAGCGCGTCTTCGCCGCCTTCGACCAGCCCGACCTCAAGGCCGTCTTCGAACTCTCGGTCAAAGCCCCCGAAGGCTGGACCGTCCTCGCCAACAGCATCACCGGCCGGCAGGACGACGGCACCTGGCGCGCCGCCCCCACCCCCCTGATCTCCACCTACCTCGTCGCCGTCGCCGCCGGACCCTGGCACTCCGTGCGCACCGAACACCACGGCCTGCCCTTCGGCATCCACTGCCGCCGCTCCCTCGCGCCCCACCTCGACGCCGACGCCGACGAAATCCTCGACATCACGCGCGCCTGCTACGACCGCTACCACGAGAAGTTCGAAGAGCCCTACCCCTTCGACTCCTACGACCAAGCGTTCGTCCCCGAGTTCAACGCCGGCGCCATGGAGAACCCCGGCCTGGTCACCTTCCGCGACGAGTTCGTCTACCGCTCCGCCGTCACCGACACCGAACGACAGACCCGCGCCATGGTCATCGCCCACGAGATGGCCCACATGTGGTTCGGCGACCTCGTCACCCTCAAGTGGTGGGACGACATCTGGCTCAACGAGTCCTTCGCCGAGTACATGGGCTACCAGACCCTCACCGAAGCCACCCGCTTCACCGACACCTGGGTCGACTTCGGCGTCGCCCGCAAAGCCTGGGGCTACGACGCCGACCAACGCCCCTCCACCCACCCCGTCGCCCCCGAAGCCGTCGACGACACCGCCTCCGCCCTCCTCAACTTCGACGGCATCTCCTACGCCAAGGGCGCCTCCGCCCTCCGCCAACTCGTCGCCTGGCTCGGCGAGAAGGACTTCCTGGCCGGCATCAACACCCACTTCGCCCGCCACAAGTTCGCCAACGCCACCCTCGCCGACTTCATCGACTCCCTCGCCGCCCACACCGACCGCGACGTCCACGCCTGGGCCGACGCCTGGCTGCGCACCACCGGCGTCGACACCCTCACCCCCCGCATCACCCCCGACGGCGGCACCTGCACCCTCACCGTCGACCACACCGGCAGCCGCCCCCACCACATCGCCGTCGGCCTCTACGACCGGGACGTCGCGGACGAAGGCCGCCACCTCATCCTGCGCGAACGCATCGACCTCGACCTCCCGCAGACCACCACCCACCCCATCGGCAAACGCCCCGCACTGCTCCTGCTCAACGACGGCGACCTCGCCTACGCCAAGATCCGCTTCGACCCCGAGTCCTTCACCACCCTCACCGCCGCCCTCTCCGGCCTGCCCGAACCCCTCACCCGCGCGGTCGCATGGAACGCCCTCAGGGACGCCGTCCGCGACGGCGAACTCCCGCCCACCGCCTACCTGGAGGCCGCCCGCACCCACCTCCCGCACGAGAGGGACCTCGCCGTCGTCCAAGGCGTCCTCGCCTTCGCCTCCGCCCAGATCGCCGACCGCTACCTCACCCCCGAGACCCGCCCCGCCGCCCTGGCCACGCTCGCCTCCCTGTGCCGCGACCTCATCCGCCGCACCGAGGACGGCGACAACCCCGGCCTGCGCCTGATCGCCGTACGCCACTTCATCGACGTCGCCGCCCACCCCGACACCATCGCCGCCTGGCTCACCGACGGCACCGTCCCCGGCGGCCCCGAACTCGACCCCGAACTGCGCTGGCGCGTCCTCGGCCGACTCGCCGTCCTCGGCGCCACCGACGAAGCCGCCATCGCCGCCGAACTCGACCGCGACCCCAGCGCCACCGGCCAGGAAGGCGCCGCCCGCTGCCGGGCCGCCCTGCCCGAACCGGACGCCAAAGCGAAGGCCTGGCAGGCCATGTTCGCCACCGACGACCTCTCCAACTACCTGTTCACCGCCACCGCCCAAGGCTTCTGGCAGCCCGAACAGGCCGACCTCGTACGGCAGTACGTGCCCCGCTACTACGAGGACGCCGTCGCCGTCGCCGCCCGCCGCGGCCCCGCCATCGCCGAGGCCGCCGGCCGCTGGGCCTTCCCGGGATACGCCATCGACACGGAGACACTCCGCCAGGGCGAGCAGTGCCTCCGGGAAGCCGACCCGATCCCGGCCCTGCGCCGCAAACTCGCCGACCAACTCGACGACCTGGCACGCGCCTTGCGGGTACAGCAGGCGTAGACAGACGTAGACGGCGTAGACAGGGGTAGACAGGCAAGTCGGGGCACGACCGAGACCTGAGGGCCGGCCGTGCCCCGACTGCTTTCCCCGCACCGAATTACCCACTTTCGGGTTCTCATCCCCAGGCTTTTCGGACGCGACCACACAGCCGCATACAAGCTGAAGCTCCCCGCCCGCATCGGTCCCCGGAGGAGCCCATGAGCACGCCGCCCCTGGCCTCAGGCCCCGAAGGCCCCCACGCCCTACGGCCGTTGCTCGACACCGTCCTCGACGCCCTGCGCGACGGCACCCGAACCCGCGGCGGACCACTGCCCGCCGGCGGCCCCGACACGATCGCCGCACACATGCGGGACGCCGTCGGCGACGTACTCCCGGACAACGGCGACCCCGACGCCCTGCGCACCCTCGTCCACGCACTCACCGCAGGCTCCACCGACCCCGCGGACCCCCTGTGCGCCGCCCACCTGCACTGCCCACCCCTCGCCGTCGCCACCGCCGCCGACCTCGCCGCCTCCGCCCTCAACCCCTCCCTCGACTCCTGGGACCAAGCCCCGGCCGCCTCCGCACTCGAGACACTGGTGACACGCGCACTCGCCCGCGAAGTCGGCGCACCCGACGCCGTCGTCACCACCGGCGGCACCGAATCCAACCACCTCGCCCTCCTCCTCGCCCGCGAAACCCACGGCCCCTCACTCCGCCTCGTCTGCGGCACCAACGCCCACCACTCACTACCCCGCGCCGCCTGGCTGCTCGGACTGCCCGACCCCGTCCTCGTCCCCGCCCCCGCCGGCACCCTCGACCCCGCCGCCCTCGACGAAGCCCTCACCACCCTGCCCCGCCCCCTCCTCGTCGCCGCCACCGCCGGCACCACCGACGCCGGACTCATCGACCCCCTCCCCGACATCGCCACCCTGTGCACAGCCCACGGCACCCGCCTCCACATCGACGCCGCCTACGGCGCAGGCCTCCTCTTCAGCAACCGCCACCGCGCACAGCTCACCGGCCTCGATACCGCCGACACCGTCACCCTCGACCTGCACAAACTCGGCTGGCAGCCCGCCGCCGCAGGACTCCTCACCATCAAGAACCCCCACGACCTCACCGCACTCCACCACCACACCGACTACCTCAACGCCGACGACGACACCCAAGCCGGCCTGCCCGACCTGCTCGGCCGCTCCCTGCGCACCACCCGCCGCCCCGACATCCTCAAAATCGCCGTCACCCTCAAAACCCTCGGCCGCACCGGCCTCGGCGCCCTCGTCGACCAAGTCTGCGACCACGCACAAACCCTCGCCGCCCTCGTCCACGACCACCCCGGCTTCGAACTCCACGACCGGCCCACCCTCAGCACGGTCCTGTTCCGGCCCACCGACGCCACCGACGACACCGTCGCCGCCGTACGCCGAAAACTCCTCACCGACGGCCGCGCCGTCCTCGGCCGAGCCCGCCTCGACGGCCGGCTCTGGCTCAAAGCCACCCTCCTCAACCCCCACACCCGCCCCGACGACCTGGCCGCACTCCTGAAACTGGTGGAAGGAAACACCCCCCGATGAGCCCCACCCCCCACCCGACCCACCACGAACCCGACGCACCCCGCGACCTGGTCGGCATCGGCATCGGCCCCTGCAACCTCTCCCTCGCCGCCCTCGCCCACCCCCTCGCCGAACTCGACACCGTCTTCTACGAACAACACCCCACCTTCACCTGGCACCCCGGCCAGCTCATCGAAGGCACCACCATCCAAGTCCCCTTCCTCGCCGACCTGGTCACCCTCGCCGACCCCGCCAGCCCCTGGACCTTCCTCAACTACCTCAAAACCCGCGACCGCCTCTTCCCCTTCTACTTCGCCGAGCGCTTCCACATCCACCGCGCCGAATACGACGCCTACTGCCGCTGGGTCGCCGAAAACCTCCCCGGACTCCACTTCCGCCACCAGGTCGACGCCGTCCGCTGGAACCCCGAACACGACCTCTTCGAAGTCGACTTCACCCAACTCGACAAGGACGGAGAAACCGAAACCCTCGGACGCACCTACACAAGGAACGTCGTCCTCGGCGTCGGCACCGAGCCCCACATCCCCGACCCCCTCAAACCCCTCGTCGAAGCCCCCGCCGTCCCCGTCATCCACGCCGCCGACTACCTCGACCACCGCGACACCCTCCTCGCCGCCGGCCACATCACCGTCATCGGCTCAGGACAGTCCGGCGCCGAGATCTTCCTCGACCTGCTCCGCAACCGCCCCACCGGCCAAGAGAAACTCCACTGGCTCGGCCGCACCGAGGCCTTCGCCCCCATGGAGTACTCCAAACTCGGCCTGGAACACTTCACCCCCGACTACACCCGCTACTTCCACGCCCTCACCGAAAACGTCCGCGACCACCTCGTCACCTCCCAATGGCAGCTCCACAAAGGCATCGACACAGCCACCATCGCCGCCATCCACGACGAGCTCTACCGCCGCACCCTCCACGGCGGCTGGCCCGACACCGTCCTCACCCCCGGCGTCCGCGTCCGCACCGCAGGCCGCATCGCCACCACCAAAGTCGAACTCCACCTCGAACACATCCAGCAGAACACCCGCTCCCGCCTCACCACCGACGCCGTCGTCCTCGCCACCGGCTACCGCGAACGCCCCCTCGACCGCATCCTCGCCGGACTCGACCCCTACCTGCGCCGCGACAGCCGCGCACGCCCCCGCGTCGACGACCAGTACCGCCTCGCCCTCGACCCCGCCGTGACCGGAACGGCCTACGTCCAGAACGCCGAGCGCCACACCCACGGCATCGGCACCCCCGACCTCGGCCTCGCCGCCTGGCGCAGCGCCACCATCCTCAACTCCCTGACACAGAAGGAGCCCTACCCCCTGCCCACACGAACGGCCTTCACCACCTTCGGCCTCGAACAGCCCACGACGCCGGCGCTCCATCGAACGCCGGCGTCGTGGTGACGGTGGTGACAAAACCCCGCGGGAACCTCCGAAAGGCCCGCCCCTAGAACACCGGCGTACCGCCCCGCGTCAGCTTCCAGTCCACCGACGCGAACTCGGCCGGATCGATCGCACCCTTCGCCTTCACCCAGGCGATCATCGTGTTACGGATCTCGTCCGAGTTCGACCACAACAACTGAGCCGCGGCCACATGCGGGAAGTTACCGCCGCCATTGGCCCGATAGTTGTTCACCGCGAACACGAACTTCGCGTCATCCGCCAGCGGCGCCCCCTCGAACCGCACATTCGTCACCCGCGACCCGGCCGCCTTCGCGATGTCGATCTCATACGTCAGACCACTCACCACGTCGTAGTTGTAATCCGGCGTACCGTTCGCGTTCGTCAGCTTCGCCGGATCCACCTCGGCGCCCACGGGCGTCTGCACGAAGTAATTCGCCGAATACTCCAGATACGCCTTCATCTGCGCACCCGTCATCAGACGCGCCTCAAGCGTGTTCTCGAACACGTACAGACCCGCCACATCCCGGATGGTGACCTCACCCGCCGGAATGACCGCACTGCGCGAGAACGCCGCGGCCTGCGACAACACCGGCAGCGCCGCGTACTCCGTGGACGCCAGCGCCTGCCTCACCGTGTCCGCCTGAATGTGGTTGATCAGGTCGATGATCGGCACATCCTTGTACGGAGCCTCGACCGAGGTCATCTCCGCGGCATTCGTACCGATGACCTGGTTGACGTACGCCACGACCTTCTCGTGCTCGTCACCCAGCAACTTCACGATCTCCGGATCCTCCTCCACCGCATTGGAGTTGAGGACCTGCGCACCCACCTTCTCGACCGTCCAACGACCCTTGCCCCACACCAGCTCGAAGTCGAACAACGTCAAGCGCTGCCCCCACTTCAACGGCTCGGACAGCACGACCTGCTTACCGGTCTCCTTGTTGGTGACGAAGTACTCGGGGATCTCGGTGTGCGCGTGGCCGACGAGGATCGCGTCGATGCCCGGCACCTGCTCCGCGACCAGCCCGGCCGCGTTCTCGATGTACGGCAACTGATCACCGTACGACGACGTACCCGACGAACCACTGTGCGCCGAAACGATCACCACATCCGCGCCCATCGACCGCAGCTTCGGCACCCACTTCGCCGCCTGCTCCTCCAGACCCGGGAACGTCATCTTCCCCTGCACATTCGCCTTGTCCCAGATCGCGATACCCGGATTGGTGAGACCGAGAACCGCCACCTTCACGTCCCGGCCGAACGGAGTGCGCAGACAATGCATGCTGTACGGCGGGAAAGCAGGCCGCAGCGTCTTCGCGTCCAGCGCGTTGGCACCGAGCAACGGGAAACGGCACTGCTCCTGGAACTTGCGCAGCACCGGAATGCCGTAGTTGAACTCGTGATTGCCCAGCGCGGCGGCGTCATAGTCGATGGCGTTCATCGCCTGCGCCATCGGATGCACCGGACCACCCTGAGCGGTGATCGGGTCCACCTTCGCGTAGTAGTACGACAGCTGCGTGCCCTGAATCGTGTCGCCCGCGTCGATCAGCAACGTGTTGCGGCGGCCCTTCTCGGCCCGCACCTGGTTCACCAGAGTCGAGATCTTCGCCAGGCCCACATCGTTGTGCGCCTTGTCGTCGAACTCGTTGTCCGTGAAGTAGTCCCAGTTGAAGACGTTGCCATGCAGATCGGTCGTCCCCATCACGGTGAACGCGTACCGCTTCGCCGGCTTCGACCCCTTCCTCGCCTCCGCGGCCTGCGCCGCCGGAGCCGCCGCGGCACCGGCCAGCGCCGCCCCCGCCCCTGTCACGGCGGACTTCTTCAGGAACTTCCGGCGGTTCAACGGCATGTCTCGTTCTCCTTGGGGCATGGTCAACAACGCGCGTAGATTCTGACCCGTGCATGCCGGAACGCAATAGACCCCACATGTTTCGATCTGGTGACCGGCAAGGGCCGTAAGCAGGTAAGAAGTGACAGAGTGGGGCGTATGACCACCCCACCGGCCACGCCCGCCTCCGAACCCGCCGTCCCCTACGGCACCCCCGACGCCCCCCGCATCGCCGTCCGCGGCGAAGCACGCCTCGAAGTCGACCCCGAAATCGCCCGCCTCGGCATCACCGTCACCGCCCGCGGCAAAGACCGCCGCGCCGCCCTCGACGACCTCACTCGCCGCAACACCCTCGCACTCGACCTCATCAAGACATACGGCGAGGCAGTGGAGAAACTGGAGACGGGCTCCTTCTCCATCACCCCACAACTCAAGGAACACGGCCGCGGCGAACGCATCCACGCCTACCACGGCCGCGTCCACATCACCGCCGAACTCACCGACTTCACCGCACTCGGCGAACTCACCACCCGCCTCGCCGACCTCGACCTCACCCAAGTCACCGGCCCCTGGTGGGCCCTACGCCCCAACTCCCCGGCCCACCGCCAAGCACGCCAACAAGCCGTCCGCGAAGCAGTCCAACGCGCCCGCGAATACGCCGAAGCACTCGGCACCTCACTGGCAGCCCTCGTGGAACTCGCCGACATCGGCGCGGAGAACACCCAGCCCCCGCCCTACCCCGCCGCCCCCGGAAGCCGCATGCGCTCCGCCGCCTACGGCGCCGCCGAAGACACCACCGCCGCACCCCTCGACCTCGAACCCCAACGCCAACGCGTCTACGCCCAGGTCAACGCCCGCTTCACCATGGCACCGCCACAGCTGTAGGACCAGGACTCCAAAAGCACCCGGAAAGCCGGCCGGAATGCTCATCGGAGCACCCCGCCGCACAATTCAACACTTGTCAATAGGGCTTCACCCAACAGTTGTTGAGTAGTCATGCCCCACCAATTCTCTACTCGCCGGTAAGCCCTAGGCTCGAAACATGCGCCGAGCAAAGATCGTCTGCACCCTGGGGCCTGCCACCGACTCATACGACCAGATCAAGGCACTGGTCGACGCCGGAATGGACGTAGCCCGATTCAACCTCAGCCACGGCAGCTACGCCGAGCACGAGGTGCGCTACCAGCACGTACGAAAGGCCTCCGACGAAACCGGCCGCAGCGTCGGAATCCTCGCCGACCTTCAAGGCCCGAAGATCCGCCTCGGCCACTTCACCGAAGGCCCCGTACTCCTTGAACGCGGCGACACCTTCACCATCACGGTGGAGGAGGGCGCCGAGGGAGACCGCCAGACCTGCGGTACCACCTACGCGGGGTTGGCCACCGACGTCACCCCCGGCGAACGCATCCTCGTCGACGACGGCAAAGTCTGCCTCGAAGTCACCGCCGTGGACGGCCCCCGCGTCCACACCACGGTGGTCGAAGGAGGCATGGTCTCCGACCACAAAGGGCTGAACCTCCCCGGCGTCGCGGTGTCGGTCCCCGCCCTCTCGGACAAGGACGAGGCGGACCTCCGCTGGGCCCTGCGCATGGGCTTCGACGTCATCGCGCTGTCCTTCGTCCGCAGCGGCAAGGACATCCAGGACGTCCACCGCATCATGGACGAAGAAGGCCGCCGCCTCCCCGTCATCGCCAAGGTCGAAAAGCCCCAGGCGGTCGACGCGATCGACGACATCGTCGCCGCCTTCGACGGCATCATGGTCGCGCGCGGAGACCTGGGCGTGGAAATGCCGCTGGAACAGGTCCCGATCGTCCAGAAGCGCGCGATCAAACTCGCCAAGCGCAACGCCAAGCCGGTCATCGTCGCTACGCAGATGCTCGACTCCATGATCGAAAACTCGCGTCCTACGCGGGCGGAGGCCTCGGACGTGGCGAACGCGGTCATCGACGGCACGGACGCGGTGATGCTGTCCGGCGAGACGAGCGTCGGCAAGTACCCCATCGAGACGGTCACCACGATGGCGAAGATCGTCGAGGCGGCCGAGGAGGACATCCTCGCGAAGGGCCTCCCGCCCCTGACCGAACGCAACAAGCCCCGCACACAGGGCGGCGCGGTCGCCCGAGCGGCGGCGGAAATGGGCGACTTCCTGGGCGCGAAATTCCTGGTCGCCTTCACCCAGTCCGGCGACACGGCCCGCCGCCTGTCCCGGTACCGCTCGCCGATCCCCCTGCTGGCGTTCACCCCTGAACCGGCGACGCGCTCTCAGCTCAATCTGACGTGGGGTGTGGAGACGTTCCTGGGGCCGAGTGTGGAGTCGACAGACGCGATGGTCGACCAGGTGGACGAGTTGTTGTTGAAGTACGGCCGCTGCCAGAAGGGCGACACGGTGGTCATCACCGCCGGCTCCCCGCCTGGCGTCGCCGGTACGACGAATCTGGTCCACGTTCACCATATTGCCGAGGACGACAGTCCTAAGTAGTGGGGGAGGGGCCCCTTTTGGGGAGGGGTCCCTTTTCGGTGTCAGTGTTTGGGGCCTACGTGGGTGTCCATTAGGGCTACGGAGGCTTTGCGGGCGACTGAGATGTTGCGGGGATTCGCCTGTCTCCACTCGACGCCGACGCGGTCAAGTGCCTCGGTGAAGAGGCGGATGATGTCGCTCGACAGGTTCGTGAAGAAGTACCGGGGGTATTCGTAGCGCTTGCTCTCACCGTCGACGAGGCGAGTCGTCCAGTTGGTGATGCGGCAGCCATCGGAGTGGATGAGGCCGCGGATGAACTCCCAGGGGTGAGTGTCGACGATTTCTTGTTGCCAGGGCACGAGGGTGATGGTGCGCTCGTGTTTCTTGCCGGGGCCGTGCTGGGGGAAGATGCGGGGCCAGTGCTGGGAGTAGCTGGTCACCATTGCGCACCCCTGCTTCTGAAGGGTGTAGACACCAACGCCTGGGAGCACTTTCACGATGGCCTCGCGGCACTGTTGGAGGAGGCCGGGCCATGCGTCGGCGCACGCGATGCGGAGGTAGTAGCCGCTGCGTGGATGGGCGCTGATGCAGCCGTCGCCGAGATAGAGGCCCAATAGATACGCGTACGCGCGTTCATCTGCGGGCGGTCCAGGGTCCGGAGGCGCGATGCGAGGCAACGGTTCAAGACGGTCCTGCCAGGAGCGAATCGCGGCTCGTGAGATACCCGTCTCTCGGCTGACCGAATTCAGACTGCGGCCCTGTGCAACCAGCGCGAGCGCTCGCTTGCGTGTGCTGATGTCGTACATGTGGACACCCTGTGAGGGTGATCGCGACGACACGCAGCAAAAAGCGGATGTTCACGAGAACGTGGACATCCGCTTCTAGTCTCGACCTTCGAATCGAAGGAAAAGTGCCCCGGGTGGGATTCGAACCCACGCTGTCGGTGGTTTGAGCACCGTGCCTCTACCGCTGGGCTACCGGGGCTTCCTCTAAAACAAAGGTTGGCGGTCACCCGCCGTGCCCCTACCTTACCGCAGCTAGGTAGGCTCTTGTCAGCAGTACCCCTGCCCCTGAACGAGGAGCCCCCGTGACCGCCCCCGAGTCGCCCCAGCCCGTAGACGCGCCCGACGACGACAAGTCGCACGTGCCTCCGCTGACGACCCGTGTCGTCATCGCCGAGGACGAGGCCCTGATCCGGCTCGATCTCAAAGAGATGCTGGAGGAAGAGGGCTACACCGTCGTAGGCGAGGCCGGTGATGGCGAGCAGGCCGTCGAGCTCGCCCGCGAGCACAAGCCGGACCTGGTGATTCTCGACGTGAAGATGCCCAAGCTGGACGGCATCTCGGCGGCCGAGAAGATCGCGGAAGACCGCATCGCGCCCGTCCTGATGCTTACCGCCTTCTCGCAGCGCGACCTCGTCGAGCGGGCGAGGGACGCGGGTGCGATGGCGTATCTGGTGAAGCCCTTCAGCAAGAGTGACGTCGTTCCGGCGATCGAGATGGCCGTCTCGCGTTTCACTGAGCTGAGGGAACTGGAGAACGAGGTCGCCGACCTCAGCCAGCGTCTGGAGACACGCAAGCTGGTCGACCGGGCGAAGTCGATCCTCCAGACGGAGTACGGGCTCACCGAGCCCGCCGCGTTCCGTTGGATCCAGAAGACGTCCATGGACCGTCGGATGTCCATGCAGCAGGTCGCCGAGGCGGTCATCCAGGACGCCGACGAGAAGAAGGCCAACAAGGGCTGACACGCCGGACCCGAGTACGACGAGGCCCGCGCCCCCGGATCAGGGGGCGCGGGCCTCGTCGTACAAAGCGAAGAGAAGACCTAGTCCTCGCCCAGGTAGGCCTTCCGTACCGACTCGTCGTGGAGCAGGTCCTGCCCCGTGCCGGAGACGACGATGCTGCCGACCTCCATGACGTGTCCTTGGTCGGCCAGGGACAGCGCCGCCTGGGCGTTCTGTTCGACGAGCAGGATGGTGGTGCCCTGGGACTTCAGCTCGGCGATGGTCGACATGATCTTCTGCATCATGATCGGGGAGAGGCCCATGGAGGGCTCGTCGAGCATCAGGAGCTTCGGCTGGGACATCAGGGCGCGGCCCATGGCCAGCATCTGCTGCTCACCGCCGGACAACGTTCCCGCGGCCTGCTTTCTGCGTTCCCCGAGGATGGGGAAGAGGTCGTAGGCGCGCTGGATGTCCTTCTCGATGCCTTCCTTGTCCTTCCTGAGGAAGGCGCCGAGCTGGAGGTTCTCGGCGATGGTGAGGCGGGGGAAGATGTGGCGGCCTTCGGGGGAGTGGGCGAGGCCGAAGGCGACGATCTTGTGGGCGGCGACGCCGTTCAGCGGTTTGCCGTCGAAGAGGATCTTGCCGGAGGTCGGCTTCAGGAGGCCCGAGAGTGTGCGCAGTGTGGTCGTCTTGCCGGCGCCGTTGGTGCCGATGAGGGTGACGACCTGGCCGGCTTCGACGCTGAAGGAGATGCCCTTGACGGCTTCGATCTTGCCGTAGGAGACGCGGAGGTCCTCGACCTCCAGCAGTGCGGTCACTGGCCTTCTCCCTTGGTGCTGGTGGTGCTCTGCGCTGCTTCGGCGGCCTCGACCTCCGCGGCTTCCGCCTCGCCCGGGGCGCCTTCGAACGGTTCGCCCAGGTAGGCGGCGATGACGCGTTCGTCTGCCTGGACGACCTCGGAGGTGCCTTCGACGAGTTTTTCGCCCTGGACGAGGACGGCGACGCGGTCGCACAGGTTGAAGATGAAGCGCATGTCGTGCTCGATGACGAGGACGGCGACGCCCTTGTCGCGGATGGCGAAGACCAACTCCTCGGTGGCCCGCGTCTCCTGGGGGTTCATGCCGGCTGTGGGCTCGTCGAGCAGCAGCAGACCGGGTTCACTCGCCAGTGCCCTCGCGATTTCCAGCTTGCGCTGTTCGCCGTAGGGCAGGTTGCGGGCGAGGTGGTCGCGCTTGTGGGCGAGGCCGATGAACTCGAGGAGTTCCATGGCCCGTTCCTCGCTGTCCTTCTCGGCCTTCTTGAAGCCGGGGCCGCGGAGCAGCGCCGACCACAGGCCTTCCTTTGTCCGGGTGTGGCGGCCGACGAGGACGTTTTCCAGGACGGTCATGTTGGCGAAGAGCCGGATGTTCTGGAAGGTGCGGGCGATGCCGGCCTGGGTGACGAGGTGGGGCTTGGGCGGCAGGACCGTGCCCTTGTACGAGACTGTCCCCTCCGTCGGGATGTACAGGCCCGTGAGGCAGTTGAAGAACGTCGTCTTGCCGGCGCCGTTGGGGCCGATCAGGCCGACGATTTCTCCGGAGTTGACGGTGAAGTCGACGGAGCGTACGGCGGTGAGGCCGCCGAAGCGCATGGTGACGTCGCGTGCTTCGAGTACTGGTGTGGTCATTTTGTTCACGCCCCCGCCTTGGTGACGGTTGCCGGTTCGTCGGTCAGCGTCGTTTGTTGTGGTACGTCGAGTTGGCCGGTCTCGTGGAATTCGAGCTGGCGGCGGCGGTTGGCGATGATGCCCTCGGGGCGGAAGCGCATGAGGAGGATGAGCGCGACGCCGAAGGCGAGCAGCGACTTGTCCTGGAGGAAGACGAGCTTCTCGGGGAGCAGGTAGAGCAGTGCGGCGCCGAGCAGTGGGCCCGCCACCGTGCCCATGCCGCCGAGGACGACCGCGGCAAGGAGGAATGCCGAGTTGGGCGGGGTGGATCCGGCGAACTGGTAGGGGGTGGGGACGACGCTGTAGGTGACGTGGGCGCTGACGGTGCCGGCGAGGCCGGCGAGGGCGGCGCCGAGGGCGAAGGCGACGAGTTTGACGCGGAAGCCGTTGATGCCCATGGCGGTGGCGGCGGTTTCGTCTTCGCGGATGGCGATCCAGGAGCGGCCGATGCGGGAGTCGGCGGCGCGGGTGTAGACGAGGACGACGATGGCCATGACGAGGACCATCAGCAGGTAGTAGTTGGCGAAGCGGCCGAGGGTGAAGCCGGCGATGTCGTGGGATTCGCCGAAGTTGAATCCGAAGAAGCTGAGGTCGGGGATGGAGGGGATTCCGTTGGGGCCGTTTGTGATGTCGGGGCCGGAGTCGCCGTCCATGTTGTTGACGGCGATGCGGAAGATCTCTCCGAAGCCGAGGGTGACGATGGCGAGGTAGTCGCCGCGCAGTCGGAGGGTGGGGGCGCCGATGAGGACGCCGAAGACGAGGCTGGCGGCGGCGCCGGTGAGGGCGGAGGCCCAGAAGGGGAACTGGACGCCGGAGAAGGTGGAGAACTCGGAGCCGGAGACGAGGGCGGCGGTGTAGGCGCCGACGCCGAGGAAGGCGACGTATCCGAGGTCGAGGAGGCCGGCGAGGCCGACGACGATGTTGAGGCCGAGGGCGACGGTTCCGAAGATGAGGATGTTGACGCCGATGTTGGCGTAGTGGTCGTCGGTCTGGGTGAAGGGGAAGGCGATGGCCGCGGCGAAGCCCATGGCGAGCGTGAAGCTGCGGTTGTGGGCGACGAGGCGGGAGCAGCGGTCGATGAGGCCGGCGGTGTGCAGTGCCCAGGCGAAGAAGACGACGACGATGAGGTAGCCGACGAAGAGTTCGCCGTATTCGGTGTCGATGCCGTAGGTGAAGATGGCGAGGCCGGCGATGGTGATGAGGGTGATGACGGCGCGTTCCAGCCAGGGGGTCAGGGGCTGGGGTGCGGGGATGGTGTCGGGTTTGGTGATGTAGGCCTGTATCGATTCCTTGGTGCTGCCTTCGCCGATGCCTTCTTGGGGGAGGGCGAAGGCGCCGAGGACGGGGAGCAGTGAGGCGATGGCTGCGATCCAGGCGCCGGGTTCGAGGTTGACGACGCCGCCGAGGTTGACGCTGATGGCGATGACGGTGAACCAGGTGGTACCGAAGCCGCCGAGGGCGGCGAGAGCGAGGGGTGCGTTGTTGCGGGCGGGCAGGAGCCAGCCGAGGCCGCGGACGCCGTAGAGGGCGAGGGCGAAGAGGGTGGTGAGGAGGCCGGCGGTGAAGGTGAGCCATTGCAGGCCGCCGGGGTAGCCGTTGATGGTGAGGTCGCCGGGGAATTCGTCGGTCCAGGTCCAGGCGAGGTAGGCGGAGGCGGCGGTGGCGATGCCGCCGGCGAGGAGGAGGGCGCGGGCGGCGGTTTCCGGGAGGGGGATGAGGCCGCGCACTGTGGGCTGGGTCTTGGTGGTCGCGGTCATCGTGATCACGCCCTGTCCGCGACGCGTTCGCCGAGCAGGCCTTGGGGTCTGACGAGGAGGACGATGATGAGGAGGCAGAAGGCCCAGACGTTGGCCCAGCTCTGGCCGCCGAGCTGCTGCATGCCGGGGATGCCGTCGATGTAGGCGGAGGCGAGGGTTTCGGCGATGCCGAGGACGAGGCCGCCGAGCATGGCGCCGTAGATGTTGCCGATGCCGCCGAGGACGGCGGCGGTGAAGGCCTTGAGGCCCATGAGGAAGCCCATGCGGTAGTCGACGTTGCCGTATTTGAGGCCGTAGGCGACGGCGGCGACGGCGGCGAAGAAGCCGCCGATGGCGAAGGCGATGACGATGATGCGGTTGGTGTCGATGCCCATGAGCTGGGCGGTGTCCGGGTCCTGGGCGGTGGCCTGCATGGCGCGGCCGGTGCGGCTCTTGCGGACGAAGAAGGCGAGGGCGGCCATGCACACGACGGCGGCGACGATGAGGAAGATGTCGGCGTCCTTGATGGTGATGGAGCCGATGTCGTGGGTGGTGTCGAGGCCGGGGAAGGCGCGGGCGCGGTCGGCGCCGGGGTAGAAGTTGCGGACGACTTCCTGGAGGGCCAGGGAGAGGCCGATGGCGGTGATGAGCGGTGCCAGGCGTGGTGCTCCGCGCAGGGGGCGGTAGGCGAACCGTTCCGCTCCGACGGCGATGAGGATGGCGACGATGCCGCCGCCTATCAGCATCAGGGGGACCGCGATGGCCATCGCGGTGCCGTCGGGGAGGATGTAGAAGTAGACCGTGAGGGCGCCGAAGGCCCCGGTCATGAAGATCTCGCCGTGCGCGAAGTTGATGAGCTGGACGATGCCGTACACCATCGTGTAGCCGATGGCGATAAGCCCGTACATCGAGCCGAGGAGCAGCCCGTTGGCCAGCTGCTGCGGCAGGGTGTTCACCGCGTTGGCCTCCATGTCGCTGGTGGTCGTGTGCACTGATCTGTGCAGGGGTCTGGATGTGGGAAAGGGCCGCGCGGTCGGGGTCCTCCTTCCGCGCGGCCCGTGGTGAAGTTTGCCGGGGCTTGGGTCAGCTGAGGTCGGCGGTGCCGGTCTCGACAGCCTTCCAGGCGCCCTTTTCGACCTGGTAAACCGTGAGCTGCTTGTTGGTGGTGTCGCCGTACTCGTCGAAGGAGACCTTGCCGGTGATGCCTTCGAAGTCGGACTTCTGGACCTCGTCCACGACGGTGGAGCGCAGGGCGTTGATGTCGGTGGGCACCTTGCCGCCGTTGGCGTCCGCGGCGGCCTTCACGGCCTTGATGATGGCGGTGGCGGCGTCGTAGGCGTAGGCGCCGTAGGCGCCGTAGTCACCCTTGTAGCCCTTGGCCTTGTAGGTCTCGATGAACGTCTTGGCGGCGGGCAGGGTGTCGGCGGGGACGCCGATGGCGGTGGCGAGGTCGCCTTCGGAGGAGGCGCCGGCGGCTTCGATGTAGGTGGAGGCGAACATGCCGTCGCCGCCGAACAGCGGGGTCTTGACGCCGGCGTCCTTGAGCTGCTTGGTGATCAGCGCGGATTCGTCGTACTGGCCGCCGTAGTAAAGGAGGTCGGCGCCCGAGTTCTTGATCTTGGTGACGAGGGAGCCGAAGTCCTTGTCGCCGGTGTTGACGTGGTCGGTCTGGACGACCTGGCCGCCGAGCTTCTTGAACTGCTCGTTGAAGATTTTCGCGAGGCCGGCGCCGTAGGTCTGCTTGTCGTCGACGACGAAGGCCTTCTTCTTCTTGAGCTTGTTGAAGGCGTACTGGGCGGCGAAGCTGCCCTGCAGTTCGTCGGTGGTGGCGGTGCGGAAGTAGGTCTTGAACGGCCGCTTCTTGTCGGTCTGCCAGTTCTTGCCCTGGGTCAGCTCGGGGGCGGTGTTCGCGGGGGAGATCTGGACCATGTTGGCCGAGGCGAAGACCTGCTGCATGGTCTGGGCGACGCCGGAGTTCAGCGGGCCGACGGCGCCGACGGCGGTCTTGTCGCCGGTGATGGCGGTGGCGTTGGACTGACCGGTGGCGGGCTGCGCCTTGTCGTCCAGGGCCCTGAGCTTGAACGTCACGCCGGGGACGAGCTTGTTCTTGTTGGCGTCGTCGACGGCGATCTGGGCGCCGTACTGGATGCCGAGGCCGGTGGTGGAGTTCTCACCGGTGAACGGGGCGTCCACGCCGATGGTGAGGGTGGTGTTGTCTCCGTTGTCTCCGCTGTCGCCGCCGTTGTCGTCTCGGGAGCCGCAGGCGGTGAGCGTCAGAGCTCCGGTCGCGAGGACGGAGGTAAGTATCACCAAGGAACGTCGCACAATCAGTCCTTTCCGCAGTCACTGCCATCCCTGTGGGGGGCGGCGGGTGCCGCGCTGGTACCGAACTCCCGATGGAGCGGTGACTGGCCGTGACTCTAAGCCCGGTTTGTACGTGGGGGCAGCGTCGGGTGCTCGCTTGTGACTTTCTTGTTATGACGTGGTGGAGAGCGGGCGTCGGCGGAGGGGGCTCTCGGCCGGTTTGGTGGTTTTTCCCCTCGGTCCGCATTCTGAGAACTCGCACTTCCGCTTGGCAGTGGGGCCGGTCATGCGGTGGTGGGGTGGCAGGCGCCGTGAAGGAGCTCGGAGAGGTCCCGGAAGAAGGCGCCGCCGAAAATGAAACTGTGGTGCTGTATTGCGCGCATGTTACGGAGCGTTACGTCGAGAAAGGGTAGGTCGGCATTCAGGGGCAGGCCCGAACGGTCGGAAACGGATATCTCGACTGTGATTCGGCGTGTTGCGTCGGCGTTCACGGTGAAGGCCGGCCCGGGTGTGGCACGGGCGTGGAGCCCGGGGAAGGCCGTGCCGGTGACTGTAAGGGTGACGGGCGGGCCGTCGGCGACGGTGACGGCGAATAGGTAACGGCCGCTTGTTGTGCCTGTCGTGCGGGAGTTGGGGGGGGCGGGTCTCCTGTAGCGCCAGACGGTGACGTTGGCGGGCCAGGGATGGGTGGCGGGGGCGGTGCGGTGCGGTCGTGTGCGTCGGCGGGTGCGAGCAGCAGGAGCCCGGCCGCTGTGACGACGACGCCGACTGTGAGGGCGGCTTTGCGGGCGCGGGGTGGCAGGGTGGCCGATCGCCGGTGAGACGGCTGGTCGGGCGTCCGGTGAGTCGGTGGGTGAGGCGGTCGGTGAGGCGCGGGGGATCGACGCCGATGATGTCGCAACCGCCGTCCGTCTCCGACGAGTTGGCGGGTTCGACGGGCCGGTGCCGGTCATGAGGGCGGCCTCATGGGGAAATGATGCCGTCAGCCCGCGGGGCAGTCGTGTCGCTGAGGTGGTAGGGCCGGTTGCGTGGTCGCGTGTCCGTCAAGCGTGGGGCGCCGATCTAGCTTGCTTGTCGGGCTGCGGGCAGTCGTTCGCTGGGGCGGTGCGGCCGGTTGCGTGGTCGAGCGTCTTGGGCGGCCGGGGCCGGTGGGCGGCGTGGCCGCGTGCCCGTCAATACCTCGGGCGCCGATCTCGCCTGCTCGTCAGGGCCTGGGGGGCCGATCTAGCTTGCTTGTCGGGCTGCGGGCAGTCGTGTCGCTGGGGCGGTGCGGCCGGTTGCGTGGTCGCGTGTCCGTCAAGCGTGGGGCGCCCATCCCGCCTGCTCGTCAGGCTGCGGGCGGTTGTGCCGCCCGGGGCGGCACGGGTGGGCGCAGGCGGCACCCCGCCAGCGCCGGTCTGCGCGACCCACCCCCGGGCACCCGGTCGACCCGCACGATCAGCCGGCGACCCCCACATTCTTCCCGTCCCCCGGACGGACATCCTGCAGCATGCAGGTGAGCCGCGCAGTGCACACCCGCCGCCCCTCCTCATCACTGATCACGATCTCGTACGTAGCCGTGGACCGCCCCCGATGCAAAGGCGTGGCCACTCCGGTCACCAGCCCCGACCGCACGCCCCGATGATGCGTGCAGTTCAGATCGACCCCCACCGCGATCTTGGAGCTGCCGGCATGCAGCATCGACCCCACCGACCCCAGCGTCTCGGCCAGCACGGCGGACGCGCCCCCGTGCAGCAGTCCGTACGGCTGCGTGTTCCCCTCGACGGGCATCGTGCCGACGACCCGCTCCGCCGAAGCCTGAACTATCTGCACGCCCATCCGCGTCCCGAGGTGCCCCGCGGAGAACAGCGCCGGCAGGTCCACGCCGAGTGCGGCGTACTCGGCGATGACCTCTTGCGGGAACGTCACGTGCTGCTGCTCGCCCATGGGGCCCGACTCCGTTCGTCGTGATCACTGGCTCGACTGAGCAAACGCTCAGTCGGTCGCCGATTGTTCCAGACGTACGACGACGGACTTGCTGGCCGGGGTGTTGCTGGTGTCCGCGGTGGCGTCGAGGGGGACGAGGACGTTGGTCTCCGGGTAGTAGGCGGCCGCGCAGCCCCGTGCCGTCGGGTAGTGCACGACCCGGAATCCGGGCGCCCGGCGCTCGACCCCGTCCTTCCACTCGCCGACCAGGTCGACGTAGGAGCCGTCCGCGACGCCCAGCGCGCGTGCGTCCTCGGGGTTGACCAGGACGACCCTGCGGCCGTTCTTGATGCCCCGGTAGCGGTCGTCCAGGCCGTAGATCGTGGTGTTGTACTGGTCGTGCGAGCGCAGCGTCTGCAGCAGCAGCCGCCCCTCGGGCAGCTCGGGATACTCGACGGGCGCGGCGGTGAAGTTGGCCTTGCCGGTGGCGGTCGGGAAGCGGCGCTCGTCGCGCGGGGCGTGCGGCAGGACGAAGCCACCGGGGTGTGCCACGCGCGCGTTGAAGTCCTCGAAGCCGGGGATCACGCGCGCGATGCGGTCGCGGATCGTGGCGTAGTCCTTCTCGAACTCCTCCCACGGCACCCTGCTGTCCGCGCCGAGCACCCGGCGGGCCAGGCGGCACACGATCGCCGGTTCGGACAGCAGGTGGGTGCTCGCGGGTTCCAGGCGGCCGCGGGAGGCGTGCACCATGCCCATGGAGTCCTCGACGGTGACGAACTGCTCGCCGCCGCCCTGGAGGTCGCGCTCGGTGCGGCCCAGGGTGGGCAGGATCAGGGCACGCGCGCCCGTGACGGCGTGCGAGCGGTTGAGCTTGGTCGACACGTGCACGGTCAGCCGGGCGCGGCGCATGGCCGCCTCGGTGACGTCGGTGTCGGGGGTGGCGGAGACGAAGTTGCCGCCCATGGCGAAGAAGACCTTGGCCTCGCCGTCGCGCAGGGCGCGGATGGCCCGTACGACGTCGTAGCCGTGCTCGCGCGGCGGTGCGAAGCCGAACTCCTTCTCCAGGGCGTCCAGGAAGGCGGGTGCGGGGCGCTCGAAGATGCCCATCGTGCGGTCGCCCTGCACGTTCGAGTGGCCGCGCACCGGGCACACGCCGGCGCCGGGGCGGCCGATGTTGCCGCGCAGGAGGAGGAAGTTGACGACCTCGCGGATGGTCGGCACGGAGTGCTTGTGCTGGGTGAGGCCCATCGCCCAGCAGACGATGGTCCGCTTGGAGGCGAGGACCATGCGCAGGGCTTCCTCGATCTCCTGCTGGGTCAGGCCGGTCGCGGTGAGCGTCTGGTCCCAGTCGGCGGCCCGGGCCTGGTCCGTGAACTCCTCGTAGCCGTGGGTGTGTTCGCTGACGAACTCCTCGTCGACGGCGCCCTCGGTCTCGAGGATGAGCTTGTTGAGGAGGCGGAAGAGGGCCTGGTCGCCGCCGATGCGGATCTGCAGGAACAGGTCGGTGAGCGCGGCTCCGGCGGTGAGGCCCTTGGGGGTCTGCGGGTTCTTGAAGCGTTCCAGGCCGGCCTCGGGCAGCGGGTTGACGCTGATGATCTTCGCGCCGTTGGCCTTGGCCTTCTCCAGGGCGGAGAGCATGCGCGGGTGGTTGGTGCCGGGGTTCTGGCCGGCGACGATGATCAGGTCGGCCTTGTAGAGGTCTTCGAGCAGGACGCTGCCCTTGCCGATGCCGATCGTCTCGGACAGGGCCGAGCCGGAGGACTCGTGGCACATGTTGGAGCAGTCGGGCAGGTTGTTGGTGCCGAGCTCGCGTGCGAAGAGCTGGTAGAGGAAGGCGGCCTCGTTGCTGGTGCGCCCGGAGGTGTAGAAGACGGCCTCGTCGGGGGAGGAGAGCGCGGTGATCTCCTCGGCGATGATGTCGAAGGCGCGCTCCCAGGTCACCGGCTCGTAGTGCGTTCCGCCTTCGGGGAGGTACATGGGGTGGGTGAGCCGTCCCTGCTGGCCGAGCCAGTAGCCGCTGCGTCCGGCGAGGTCGGCGACGGAGTGCGCGGCGAAGAACTCCGGGGTGACCCGGCGCAGGGTGGCTTCCTCGGCGACCGCCTTCGCGCCGTTCTCACAGAACTCCGCCGCGTGCCGGTGGTCCGGCTCCGGCCAGGCGCAGCCCGGGCAGTCGAAGCCGTCCTTCTGATTGACGCGCAGGAGGGTCAGCGCGGTGCGCTTGACGCCCATCTGCTGCTGGGCCATGCGCAGGCTGTGGCCGATGGCCGGGATGCCGGCCGCCGCGTGCTTCGGCTCGGCGACCTGCGGCGCGTCCTGAACGGGATCTGCCTTGGGCGGCTTCGTTGCCATCGCGGCGCTCTCCTTCGCTGACCGTGTGCCCTACGTCTCCGATCCTCGCACGTGGCACCGACAATGAGGCAGCGCGGGCTTGTGGAGGACAGGAGCATCGCCTGCGGTGGACGCTCCTCGAATGTGGCCGTCGATGGAGGGCGGGTCCGACTGTCAGTGGGGCGTGGCAGGATCGGGGGCGTGGCAGAAACAGCATCGAAGAAGACCGAGAACACCTCCGGCGCCGACCGGCCCCGCCTGATGCTCATGGACGGGCACTCGCTGGCCTACCGCGCGTTCTTCGCGCTGCCCGCGGAGAACTTCACGACCGCGACGGGCCAGCCGACGAACGCGATCTACGGCTTCGCGTCGATGCTGGCCAACACCCTGCGCGACGAGGCGCCCACGCACTTCGCGGTGGCCTTCGACGTCTCCCGCAAGACCTGGCGCTCCGAGGAGTTCACGGAGTACAAGGCGAACCGTTCCAAGACCCCGGACGAGTTCAAGGGCCAGGTCGAGCTGATCGGGGAGTTGCTCGACGCGATGCACGCCCAGCGCTTCGCGGTCGACGGTTTCGAGGCGGACGACGTCATCGCCACGCTCGCCACGCAGGCCGAGGCCGAGGGCTTCGATGTGCTGATCGTCACCGGCGACCGCGACTCCTTCCAGTTGGTCAGCGAGCACACGACGGTGCTGTATCCGACGAAGGGCGTCTCCGAGCTGACCCGCTTCACCCCGGAGAAGGTCTTCGAGAAGTACGGGTTGACGCCGTCGCAGTACCCGGACTTCGCGGCCCTGCGCGGCGACCCGTCGGACAACCTGCCGGGCATCCCGGGCGTCGGCGAGAAGACGGCCGCGAAGTGGATCAACCAGTTCGGATCCTTCGCGGAGCTGGTCGAGCGTGTCGACGAGGTCAAGGGCAAGGCCGGGCAGAACCTTCGAGATCACCTGGAGGCGGTCAAGCTCAACCGTCGGCTCACGGAGCTGGAGCGGCGGGTGGAGCTGCCCAAGACGGTCACCGACCTGGAGCGGGCCGCGTACGACCGCAAGGCCGTCGCGATGGTCCTGGACACCCTGGAGATCCGCAACCCGTCCCTGCGCGAGCGGCTCTTCGCCGTCGACCCCGGCGCCGAGGAGGCCGAAGCGACGCCGATCACGACGGACGGCGTCCAGCTGGACGGCAAGGTCCTCGCCACGGGCGAGCTGGCCCCGTGGCTCACCGAGCACGCCGGCGAGGTCCTCGGCGTGGCCACGGTCGACGCCTGGGCGCTCGGCACGGGCTCGGTCGCCGAGGTCGCGCTGGCCGCACCCGATGGCGCGGCCGCCTGGTTCGACCCGTCCCAGCTGGACGAGACGGACGAGAAGGCGTTCGCGGCCTGGCTGGCGGACGCGGGCCGCCCCAAGGTCTTCCACAACGCCAAGGGCGCGATGCGCGTCTTCGCCGAGCACGGCTGGAGCGTGGCCGGTGTCTCCATGGACACGGCACTGGCCGCCTACCTGGTCAAGCCGGGCCGCCGCTCCTTCGACCTGGACGCCCTGTCTCTGGAGTACCTGCACCGCGAGCTGGTCCCCGCCGCGGCGGCCGACGGCCAGCTGGCCTTCGGCGCGGACGACGGCGCGGAGGCCGAGGCGCTGATGATCCAGGCCCGCGCGGTCCTCGACCTGGGCGAGGCCTTCGAGGGCCGCCTGCAGGAGGTCGGCGCGGCGGACCTGCTGAGGGACGTGGAGCTGCCCACCTCCGCCCTCCTGGCCCGGATGGAGCGGCACGGTATCGCGGCCGACCGGGCCCATCTGGAGGCCATGGAGCAGATGTTCGCGGGCGCCGTGCAGCAGGCCGTGAAGGAGGCGCACGCGGCGGCCGGACACGAGTTCAACCTGGGCTCGCCCAAGCAGCTCCAGGAGGTCCTCTTCGGTGAGCTGGCCCTGCCCAAGACCAAGCGCACCAAGACCGGCTACACCACGGACGCCGACGCCCTTGCCTGGCTGGCCACCCAGACGGACAACGAACTGCCGGTGATCATGCTTCGCCACCGTGAGCAGGCGAAGCTGCGCGTCACCGTCGAGGGCCTGATCAAGACGGTCGCGGCGGACGGCCGTATCCACACCACGTTCAACCAGACGGTCGCCGCGACGGGCCGCCTGTCGTCCACGGACCCGAACCTCCAGAACATCCCGGTCCGCACGGACGAGGGCCGGGCGATCCGCCGCGGCTTCGTGGTCGGCGACGGCTTCGAGTCCCTGATGACGGCGGACTACAGCCAGATCGAACTGCGCGTGATGGCCCACCTGTCCGAGGACGCGGGCCTCATCGAGGCGTTCACCTCGGGTGAGGACCTGCACACGACCGCGGCCGCGCAGGTGTTCTCCGTCGAGCCCGCCGGCGTGGACGCGGAGATGCGACGCAAGATCAAGGCGATGTCGTACGGCCTGGCCTACGGTCTGTCGGCCTTCGGCCTCTCCCAGCAGCTGAACATCGAGGCGGCGGAGGCCCGCGCCCTGATGGACGCGTACTTCGAGCGTTTCGGCGGCGTACGGGACTATCTGCGCCGGGCCGTCGACGAGGCGCGATCCACGGGCTACACGGCGACGCTCTTCGGGCGCCGCCGCTACCTGCCCGACCTCAACAGCGACAACCGCCAGCGCCGTGAGGCGGCCGAGCGCATGGCCCTGAACGCGCCCATCCAGGGCACGGCCGCGGACATCGTCAAGATCGCGATGCTGAACGTGGACCGGGCGCTGCGGGAGGCGGACCTGAAGTCCCGCATGCTCCTCCAGGTCCACGACGAAATCGTCCTGGAGATCGCCCCCGGCGAACGCGCGACCGCTGAGGAACTGGTCCGCCGCGAAATGGCGAAGGCGGTCCACCTCCGCGTCCCCCTCGGCGTTTCGGTGGGCGCCGGCCCGGACTGGGAGTCGGCAGCGCACTAGGTGTGCTGTCCGGCGGATCAGGTCGCAGGAAATCGGCGGCGCCCCCGTCAACGCTGGTGAGCGGGGTCTGGTGCGTCCAGCTGCGAGGCGGAGGAGGGAGTCGACGCGAGGGGGGAGTCGGCGAGTGACGACAACGCGGCAGATGGGCGTGCCAGACCCCGCGTCCGCGGCATGATCCGCCGGACAGGCCCTAGCCTCCGGCGATCCGGCGGAGGGCCCGTCCGCGGCATGCGGCCCAGCAGCGGACCCTCCATCGCGGTGGCGGCGGATCTGCTTGGCGCAGAGCTTGGCCGGCACGAGGGGGCGGTCGGTTCAGGGTTCGGCCGGTGTGAGGGTTGGCTGCTCGGGGCTCGGCGGCAAGAGGGCCGGCCAGCTCATGGCTCGGCGGGTGTGACGGGGACGGCTCAGAGTTCGACGTGTGTGAGGTCGGCCAGCTCATGGCTCGGCGGGTGTGAGGGGCGACCGCCCAGGGCTTCGACGGGTGGGGGGGCAACCGCTCAGGGCTCGGCGTGTACCAGGTCGGCCGCCCAGCGGCTCGGCGTGTGTGAGGCAGGGCCCGGCGTCTATGAGGTCGGCTCAGGGCCCGGCGGATACGAGGGCACCCGGTTCAGAGCCCGGCCGGTGTGAGGGGCGGTCGGCTCAGAAGCCGCTCTCGGCGCAGAATCTCCGCCGCAACGGCGAGCAACCCCCACGGCCCCTTCGGCGGTGCCGAACCGCCCGGAACCCCGCCGCACACGCACCCATCCCGCACACGCACCCTCCCGCACACGCACCCACCCCGCACAACCACCCACCCCGCACAACCACCCACCCCGCACAACCCCGCCCAACCCCCGGAGGGACCCGTCACCCACGTGGCCCCCGCGAAAACGCCCCCCGCCGCCCCCGCCCGTCAAGATGCGGGCATGGGTATACGCATGCTCCGCCGCCGGACGGCCCGCGCACGGACGCAGGCACAGGCGCACACCGCATCGGCCCCGTCCACCCGGCCCCGCCCGGTCCCGGCCTTCACAGCCGCCGCAAGCACCGCCCGCATCCCCACCGACCCGGCGACAGTCCTACGCCAAGCAACCACAATCGGCGCGGCACGCATCCCTCCGGACCTGGCGGCAACCCTGCGCCGGGCCGCCGCGGCCGGCGCGGCTCGCATCCCTCCGGACCTGGCAGCCGCCCTGCGCCGGGCCGCCGCAGCCGGTAAGGCCCGCATCCCCACCGAGCTGGCGACAGCCCTGCGCCATGCGAGCGCAGCGCTCGCCCCGGTCCTCACCCTGCTGCCCCGCTCACGTCCGATGCCCACCTTCACGGTGTTCATCGCCCCCGCCGGCCCCCTCAGCGGGCAGCGGGACGGCTCTGCCGCTCCCCGTCCGCGCCCGAACCGTCGGGGACCGGGGCCGGACGCCACACCCTGACCCGCGCGGCGTACAGCAGCACGCCCAGGACGAGTCCCGCGCCCGCCCCGAAGCAAAGCGTCGGGATCAGTTCCCAGGGCTTCGCGGTGGACCCCCCGTACTCCCACCACCGCGTCGCCCGCTGCGCCGCCGCGACCACCGCACAGCCGCCGATCACGGCCCCGGCCCACCACCGGTCCCGTACGGACAACACCGGAACCCCCACCGGCTCGCCCGCGGGTGCCCGCCGTAGCGCGTGTGCCACGAACACGGCGATCACGACCGCGGCCACCGCCGAACCGCCGTACTGCAGGTACCAGTACAAAGGAGAGCCGGCCACCTCCCGCCCCAGGACGGGAAACAGCCGCATCCCCCACCGGTCGAGGTGCGTGAACGCGTCCCACACGACGTGGGTCAGCGCGCCGACTGCGGCGGAGACGTACCACCACACCACCAAAACGGGCCGTACGCGCGCGTGTGGCGCCCCGCAGCGCAGCAGCGCTGCCACCCGGCCCTGCCACGCCCGCGGCAGCAGCGCCACCAGCGGCTCGCGGACCAGCAGCCACAACCCCACCAGTGCCCAGGCGACCAGCACATCGACGGTGAGAACGCCCGGGAAGGAATGGGTGAACTCACCGAACTCCATCGCCCCGGACAGCGCACTCGCCGCGTAATAGGTCATGTCGGGAGCAAAGGAACCCGCCACGAGTACGGCCGGCACCAGCGACCCCCGGCCGGTTCCGTCGGTGCGCACGGCGGGCAGGACGGCCGCCGCATGGCTCAGGGTGAACGGCAACGAAGCTCCTCGCGACGGACGTTGGGCCCGCGGTCGACCGGGTTCTTTAATACCGTTCAGTATGAGCGATGCGACCCGGCCCCGATCCGACATGGCCAATCGGTGAAAATCGGGCACGAACGGGTGCCCGAGCAAAGGAAGTTGTCGTAGGGTCGCCTGGGTCACCGCGCCGGAAAGCGCGGTCGTCGAAGCGGTAGACAGCGAACAGAACGCCGAAGCGCGGCACGGGGGGCAACCCCCAGTGCGATGCGATCGTCACAACAGGTCGAGCACAGACGTCGAACACAGACAGAGACGGGCGCTCGGGCGTCCACGGGAGGGGTTCCATTTATGGCGGCGCAATTCGGTAGGAGGCTGCGCAAGGGAGCGGCGACCACCGCCGTGGCCGCAGCCGCGGTCGCGGCCCTGTCCGCCTCCCAGGCTCCGGGGGTGACGGCCGACGACCAGAACAGACCGGCCACCACCGGCGCCGAGACCGCACCCGACGCGACCGCCGAGGACGGCGGCGGCGCGACCGGCAACTCGCCGTACTACACGGACCTGCCGCCGCTGAACACCCCGAGCCCCTTGCCGACCGCCGACGGCACACCCGCATCCCCGGGCGAGGCCGAGGCGGGCATCCCCGCCACCGTCCTCGACGCCTACAAGAAGGCCGCGGCCGAACTGCGGTCGGCCAAGCCCGGCTGCAACCTGCCCTGGCAGCTCCTCGCCGCCATCGGCAAGGTCGAGTCGGGCCAGGCCCGCGGCGGCCGCGTCAACGCCGACGGCACCACGACCTCCCCGATCCTCGGCCCGCAGCTCGACGGCAACGGCTTCGCGCTCATCAGGGACACCGACGACGGCGCGTACGACGGCAACAGCACGTACGACCAGGCCGTCGGCCCCATGCAGTTCATCCCGTCCACCTGGGCGTGGGCGGGCCGCGACGGCAACGGCGACGGCACCGAGGACCCCAACAACATCTACGACGCCGCGCTCTCGGCCGGCCACTACCTGTGCCGCTACGGCTGGGACCTGTCCACGCAGGCCGACCTCAACAGCGCGATCCTCAGCTACAACAACTCGCAGGACTACCTGAACACGGTCCTGTCGTGGCTGGAGTACTACCGCAAGGGCATCCGCGAGATCCCCGACGGCACCGGCACCGTGCCCGACGAGGACAACCGCAGCAACGGCGGCAACAGGGCGAACCCCAAGCCGTCGCCCCCGGCCTCCAACACGCCGCCCAGCAAGCCCAGCACGCCCGGCAAGCCCGGTGGCGGTTCCCAGAGCCCGAAGCCGCCCGTGTCGTCTCCGCCCAGCACGCCGAAGCCGCCGACCCCGCCCTCGGGCACCCCCCAGACCCCCACCGACACGGTGGACCACCTGGAGGACGCCGGCACCGCCAAGCTCACCGCGATCGCGGGCGACGCGTTCACCCGGAAGATCAGCACCCGTGCCGAGACCAAGGCAGGCGCGGCCGTCGCCAAGGTCCGCATCCGGTTCACCGTCATCGGCGACACCGACACCACCTTCACCAGCGGCGAGAGGGTCGCCACGGTCGTCACCAACAGCACCGGCGTGGCCGTAGCGCCCGCGCTGAAGGCGGGCGAGAAGACGGGCGACTTCACCGTCCGCGCCACCGTCGTCGGCCGCATGGTCAGTGGCCTCGACTACAAGGCCACCGTCACCGAACGCGTGGCCGCCGCCCTCACCCGCACCAGCACCACCGCGCTCACCTGCAAGGCCGGCGAAGAGTTCGCCGAGCAGGTCGAGGTGAAGGCGACGTACCAGGGCGAGGCCGCGGACAAGGTCGCGGTCACCGCCACGCTCATCAAGTCCGTGCTCGACCCGTCCGAGAACGACAAGGGCCCCTACTTCAAGGACGCGGACGGCAAGCCGATCCGCACCCTGAAGAGCCTGGAGACGGACGAGAACGGCCTGTTGAAGCTGCCGAAGCTGTACGCGGACGACACCACCGGCACGTTCCTGCTCCGCATCGAGGCGGCGGGCGGAGCGACGCTCACGGTCCCGCTGACCGTGGAAGCGGCCGAGACGTCGTCGCCGCCGAGCCCGTCGGCCAGCCCCACGGCCAGTAGTCCTTCGCAGTAGTCCTGCGTACGACGACGGCGGCGCCCCCCCCCCCCGGGGGGGGCGCCGCCGTTGTGTGTGCAACGTGTTCTCATCTCACCCGCCCGTTGCTACGGTGCCGGACCTGACGAGGTATCAGTTCCTGTCCCTCGGGAGGCCCGCATGCGCGCCCTGATCGCCGCCGCGACCGGTCTCGCCGTCGCGCTCGCCCTGGTCCTCACGCTCACCGCTCTCGGCACACCCTCGGGCGAGACGTCCCCGAAGCCGCTGCTGACGACGGTGCCCGCACACCCGTAACCACCCGGGAGGGAGGCCGAGATGCGCCGCAAGGCCAGTCTGATCCTGCTCGCCCTCGCCGTGTTCTTCGCGGCGCTGTCCCCGCTGTTGCGCTGGTACGCCTTCCCGCGCCTCGCCAAGATCCCGGCCCACCAGTACCAGGACATGGTCCTGGAGGCGAAGGACGCCACCCTCCTCGACTACGGCACGATGCGCGCCAGGAAGGTCCCCGAGGTCAGCATCGTGCAGACCCTCCGGGGCAACGTGGAGGCCTCCGAGAAGATCGAGAAGACCGCGGGCCGGGACGTCGTGGTCTGGGACGGTCTGTCCTACGTCCAGGGACCCGACGGCAAGATGGTCTCCAAGATCCCCGAGCGCTACGTCTTCGACGCCCACACCCAGGAACCCGTCAACGCCACGGGCGAGATGGTCGACGGCGACCCCGTCAAACGCCAGGGCATCGAGTTCAAGTGGCCGTTCCTGACGGAGAAGCGCGACTACGAGTACTTCGACGCGCAGGCCCGGATCACGGCCCCCATCCACTACCAGGGCACCCAGAACTTCCGCGGGGTCGAGGTCTACTACTTCGAGCAGACCATCCCCTGGACCAAGGTGCCCTTCCCCAAGACCATGCCGGTCGCGGGCATCACCCCCGAGTCGGTCGCGAAGACCGGCACGACACGCTGGTACTCCACCGTCCGCAAGTTCTGGGTCGAACCGCTGACCGGCGCCCCGGTCTACGGCGAGGAGATCCACAAGGAGGAACTGCGCGGCGGCACCCTGCTCGGCGGCCGCGAGAAGGTGACGGCGTTCGCCGGCCATGTGAAGATGCGCGAGGACTACATCGAGCACACCGTGGACCTGGTCAAGTCCAACCGCACCCTCGTCCTGCTGCTGACGTCCTACCTGCCGTGGGGCTTCCTCGCCCTCGGCATCCTGCTGCTGTCCCTCTCCCTCTACCTGGAGGCCCGCAGCCGTCACCGCGGCGACCCGGCCCCCGCCGAGGCCACGAAGCCGGAGCCGGTCACCGCCTGAGCCGGGCGTTGGTGTGCCGCGTCGGCTCGGCACCGGCCGGATCCTCGGGCCACGGATGCTTCGGGTACCGGCCGCGCAGCTCCGCCCGTACGCCCTTGTAGCCGTCCCTCCAGAAGGAGGCGAGGTCGGCGGTCACGGCGGCCGGGCGGCCGGCGGGGGAGAGCAGATGCACGAGCAGTGGCACCCCGGCGACCCGGGGCGACTCCTGCAGCCCGAACATCTCCTGCACCTTCACGGCGAGCACGGGCTGCTCCGGATTCCCGTAGTCGATCCGGATTCTGGACCCACTCGGTACGGTGATCCGCTCCGGGGCGAACTCGTCGAGCCGCGCGGCGTCTCCGGAGGCCCAGGGCAGGAGCCGGGTCAGACATTGCCCCGCATCGATCCGCGCGAGATCGGCCCGCCGCCGGGCCCGGCCCAGCTCGGGCTCCAACCACTCCTCCACGCGCGCGTGGAGCGCGTCGTCGGAGACATCGGGCCACGGATCCCCGATACGCAGGTGCAAAAAGGCGAGCCGCTGCCTCAGTACGGCGGTCTCGGCGGACCACCGCAACAGCCCGAGCCCCTCCCGCCGCAGCCCTTCGACAAGCGCCTCCCGTACGAGACCGGCGTCCGCGTCGGTGAGCGGCCGTACCGCCAGCTCGACGGCCCCCAGCCGCTCGACGCGCCGCGCGACGACGTCCCCGTCGGCCCAGTGGACCTCGTCCCGCTCCTCGACGAAGGCCCCGCCGGCCAGCCGAGCGATCCCCTCGTCGACGACCGCCCCGAGCCGCACACGCGCGTGCCCCTTGCCGACGGGACGGTCGGCCACGGCGACCGCGACCCAGGGAGCCCCGCGCAGGCCGGTACCGTCACCGGCCTCGGCGCGGGTCCCGGACACCATGAGGTAGGACCCGCCGTCGGCCTTGGCGACACGCTCGGGGAACGCGAGGGCGGCGACGAGCCCGGCGACAGCGTCCTCCCCGGCGCCGATCGCGCTGTCGCCGTCACGGGTGGGCGCGTGGGAAAGATCTGTCGAAACGGCCCGCAGCCGCCGAACCTCTCCACGCCACCGCGCCCCATACGCGTCACCCCCGCGTCGGGCGGCCCGCAAAGCGGCGGCCAGGTCATCCCCGTACTCCCGAGGCGCCTCCTCACTCAACAACGCGACCACCTCGGCGGCCCGCTCCGCACCGACCAAGGGCGCCGCGTCGAGCAACGCCCGCCCCAGCCGGGGGTGCAACCCCAGCCGAGCAAGCCGCAAACCCCGCTCAGTGGCCCGACCGGCGGAGTCCACCGCCCCGATCGCCGTCAAAACTCCCCGCGCCGCCCCCATCGCCCCACCCGGCGGCGCGTCCGGCAGTGCCAGGCCGGAGGCCTCCGGATCGCCCCAGCACGCCGTCTGCAGGGCGAACGCGGTCAGGTCGGCCACTTTGATCTCCGGCGCCGGAAAACGCGGCAGACGCGTGTCCTCCGCCTCCGCCCAGCACCGGTACACCGCGCCCGGCGCCTCACGCCCGGCGCGCCCCGCCCGCTGCCGCCCCGCCGCCTGCGAGGCCCGTACCGTCGTCAGCGCGCTCAGCCCGCGCGCGTGATCCACCCGCGGCTCCCGCGCCAGCCCCGAGTCGACGACCACCCGCACCCCGGGAACCGTCAGCGACGACTCGGCAACGGAGGTCGCCAGCACCACCCGGCGCCGCTTCCCAGGAGCCAGCACCGCGTCCTGCACGGCCGCCGGCGCCCGCCCGTGCACCTGAAGCACCTCGACGTCCCCGAAGTCCGCCAGAGCCCCGAGCTGCCCGGCGACCCGCGCGATCTCGCCCACGCCCGGCAGGAAGCACAGCACGTCGCCCTCCCGCTCGGCCAGCGCCCGCCGCACCACCGACGCCAGGTGCGTCAGCAGCGCCGGATCGACGCGCATCCCGTGCGGCGGCCGTACCGGACGCGCCGGCGGCGCCCACACCACCTCCACCGGATACGTGACACCCTCCGCCTCGACCACCGGCGCCCCGCCCAGCAGCCGCGCCCACCCCTCGGCGTCGGTCGTCGCCGACGCGGCCACCAGCCGCAGCTCCGGCCGCAGCGTCTGCCGTACGTCCCACAGGAAGGCAGCCACGGTGTCCGCGTCCAGATGCCGCTCGTGGCACTCGTCGAGCACCACCACGTCCACGTCCGCCAGCTCCTGGTCGCGCTGCACCCGCTGCAACAGCACACCGGTCGTGACGACCTCCACGCGCGGGTGCCGCCCGACGACCCGCTCCCCGCGCACGGTGTAGCCGACGCTGTCGCCGACCTTCTCGCCGAGCAGCCACGCCATCCGCCGTGCCGCCGCCCGCGCCGCGATCCGCCGCGGCTCGGCGACGACCACGCGCCGCGCGGGGCGGTCGTCCAGGAGGCCCGCCAACGCCAGCGGCACCAGCGTCGTCTTACCGGTGCCGGGCGGCGCGACGAGCACGGCGGTACCGTGCCCCTCCAGGGCGTCGTTCAGACCGGGCAGGGCACCGCGTACGGGCAGGGCGTCGAGGGCGTCGTAACGGATCACGCACTCAGTCTCGTACGCACACGAAGATCGCCGTCCCCGGGATCAGATTCCCCCGCAGCGGCGACCAGCCGCCCCACTCGGCGCTGTTCCAGGCCGGCCACTCCGGCTCGACCAGGTCCACCAGACTCAGGCCCGCCGTGACGATGTCCCGCACCCGGTCGCCGAGGGTCCGGTGGTGCTCGACGTAGACCGCGCGACCCTCCTCGTCCTGCTCGACGTACGGCGTGCGGTCGAAGTACGAGGCGGACACCGACAGCCCCTCCGGCCCGGGCTCGTCGGGGAAGGCCCAGCGGATGGGATGGGTGACCGAGAAGACGAAACGCCCGCCCGGCCGCAGCACCCGCCGCACCTCCCGCAGCACCAGCACCGGATCCGCCACGAACGGCAGCGCCCCGTACGCCGAGCAGGCCAGGTCGAAGGTTTCGTCCGCGAACGGCAGGGCGCCCGCGTCGGCGCACACCAAGGGGAACGACCCGCCGATGCGCAGCGCGTGCTGGAGCTGGCGGTGGGAGAGGTCCAGGGCGACCGGGCGGGCGCCCTGCGCGGCCAGCCAGCGCGCGCACTGGGCGGCGCCGGCGCCGATCTCCAGGACGGCCTTGCCCTTCAGCTCCTCCGGCGGGCCGAGCAGCTCGGCCTCCACCTCGTCGAGCCCCTCGGGGCCCCACACGAAACGGTCGTCCCCGAGGAACGTGCCGTGCTCGACCTGGTACTCGTCCGCGTTGCGGTCCCACCAGCCCCGGTTGGCCCGGGCGCTCTCCGTGACGTCGGCATCACGTCGGGTGGCTTCCGGCTCCGGCGCCGGTTCGGACGATACGGACTCTTGGATGATCGGCTCCCTCGTCATACTCTTCCGTCACCTTTATGGCGCCACCCCTCACGGTGGTGCCACGCGGGAGGTGTCCTGTGGCCGTTTGGCCTCCAGGGACAGTTCTTGTGCCGGGTATGCGGCGATCCGCCCCGGGTGTGCGGCTTCGCGCATTGACCCTGTCCGGCTGCCCCCGTATGCTACAAGTTGCGCTGCGGGCCTGCGCACCTCAGACGTAGCAGGCTGCGCTCGCATCTGTTGTATGTCCCCTCGGTTGTCGAGGCGCCACCAGTGGTTTTTGTGGCGCTTCCTTGGCTGTCCGGCTTCTTCAGAGCGAAACGGGCTCCCGGCGTAAAGCAGTACCTACGACTTCAATGTCCGTACCGGAGCCCTTTCCCACATGACGAGCAGCACCGAGACCACCGCCACCACCCCGCAGGTAGCGGTCAACGACATCGGTAACGAGGAAGCCTTCCTCGCCGCGATCGACGAGACGATCAAGTACTTCAACGACGGCGACATCGTCGACGGCGTCATCGTGAAGGTCGACCGGGACGAGGTCCTGCTCGACATCGGTTACAAGACCGAAGGCGTTATCCCGAGCCGCGAGCTCTCGATCAAGCACGACGTCGACCCGAACGAGGTTGTCGCCGTCGGTGACGAGATCGAAGCCCTTGTTCTCCAGAAGGAGGACAAGGAAGGCCGACTGATCCTCTCGAAGAAGCGTGCCCAGTACGAGCGCGCCTGGGGCACCATCGAGAAGATCAAGGAAGAGGACGGGATCGTCACCGGTACCGTCATCGAGGTCGTCAAGGGTGGTCTCATCCTCGACATCGGCCTCCGTGGCTTCCTCCCGGCCTCCCTGGTCGAGATGCGCCGCGTTCGCGACCTCCAGCCCTACGTGGGCAAGGAGCTCGAGGCCAAGATCATCGAGCTGGACAAGAACCGCAACAACGTGGTCCTGTCCCGCCGTGCCTGGCTGGAGCAGACCCAGTCCGAGGTCCGCCAGACGTTCCTCACGACCCTGCAGAAGGGTCAGGTCCGTTCCGGTGTGGTCTCCTCGATCGTCAACTTCGGTGCCTTCGTGGACCTGGGTGGCGTCGACGGTCTGGTCCACGTCTCCGAGCTGTCCTGGAAGCACATCGACCACCCCTCCGAGGTTGTCGAGGTCGGCCAGGAGGTCACCGTCGAGGTCCTCGACGTCGACATGGACCGCGAGCGCGTCTCCCTGTCGCTGAAGGCGACCCAGGAAGACCCGTGGCAGCAGTTCGCCCGCACCCACCAGATCGGTCAGGTCGTGCCCGGCAAGGTCACGAAGCTGGTTCCGTTCGGTGCGTTCGTCCGCGTGGACGAGGGCATCGAGGGTCTGGTCCACATCTCCGAGCTGGCCGAGCGCCACGTGGAGATCCCGGAGCAGGTCGTCCAGGTCAACGACGAGATCTTCGTCAAGGTCATCGACATCGACCTCGAGCGCCGTCGCATCAGCCTCTCGCTGAAGCAGGCCAACGAGTCCTTCGGTACCGACCCGGCCTCGGTCGAGTTCGACCCGACCCTGTACGGCATGGCCGCGTCGTACGACGACCAGGGCAACTACATCTACCCCGAGGGCTTCGACCCCGAGACCAACGACTGGCTCGAGGGCTACGAGAAGCAGCGCGAGGAGTGGGAGCGCCAGTACGCCGAGGCGCAGCAGCGCTTCGAGCAGCACCAGCAGCAGGTCATCAAGTCCCGCGAGGCGGACGAGAAGGCCGCTGCCGAGGGCGGTGGCGAGGCCGCGGCTCCGGCTGCGGCCGGTGGTGGCGGTTCGTACTCCTCCGAGGGCCCGGACAACTCCGGCGCGCTGGCCTCGGACGAGGCGCTGGCCGCACTGCGGGAGAAGCTGGCGGGTGGGCAGAGCTGAACGCCCACTGAGCAGTAGCTCTTGACTGAGGGCCCGCATCCTTTTCGGATGCGGGCCCTCAGTGCGTTTGCTGTCGCGGGGGCGGGGCGCCGCCCGGCGCTGCGGGTCCCTTGCGCAAACGTGTATTGCACGAGTAACTGTTGGGCCGTAACCGGCCATTGGGAGGCTTCCCCGGTCATTTGATCGGAGAGGGGAGCCGAAGTCGCCAGCGGCGTCGGGCGAGTTCGGCTTCGACCAGGCCATGCTGATGTTCCAGCCGGTCGGCGGCATGCCTACACCCAGGGCGGCCGTACGAAGGTCGTCGAGGCCGGCTACCGCGTCGCCGCGCTGCCGCCCAACATCCTCGCCAAGGTGCCGCAGCCCGCCGGGCGCGTGTACTTCGCCGGCGACTGGCTCAGCTACACCGACGCCTGGCAGCACGGTGCCTTCACGTCCGCGGTGACGTCGGCGATTCGGTGACTCAGGGGAGCGACGTATGAAAAGGCAGTGAGAGGTGCCTGTTCAGGGGCGTGGGGCGGGAATGCCCACGCCCTGCACCGCGTTGTGCAGTACGAACACGAGGAGGAGCGGTCACAGTGCTTGATCCGCAGGGTTTGTACGCATGGGAGCCGAAGGGCCTCGCCGTCGTCGACATGGCGCTCGCCCAGGAGTCGGCCAGCCTTGTCATGCTCTACCACTTCGACGGATACATCGACGCGGGCGAGACCGGCGACCAGATCGTCGACCGGCTCCTCGACTCGCTGCCCCACCAGGTCGTCGCGCGCTTCGACCACGACCGGCTCGTGGACTACCGGGCCCGTCGCCCGCTGCTGACGTTCAAGCGCGACCGCTGGGCCGCGTACGAGGAGCCCACCCTCGACGTGCGGCTGGTGCAGGACGCCACCGGTGCGCCCTTCCTGCTGCTGTCCGGCCCGGAGCCGGACGTGGAATGGGAGCGCTTCGCCGCGGCCGTCCAGCAGATCGTGGAGCGGCTCGGCGTCCGCCTGTCGGTGAACTTCCATGGCATTCCCATGGGCGTCCCGCACACCCGCCCGGTGGGCCTCACCCCGCACGGCAACCGCAACGACCTCGTGCCCGGCCACCGCAGCCCCTTCGAGGAGGCCCAGGTGCCCGGCAGCGCGGAGGCGCTGGTCGAGTACCGCCTCATGGAGGCCGGACACGACGTCCTGGGCGTCGCCGCGCACGTGCCGCACTACATCGCCCGCTCGCCGTACCCGGACGCGGCGCTGACCGTCCTGGAAGCCATCACGGCGGCGACCGGCCTGGTCCTGCCCGGCATCGCCCACGCCCTGCGCACGGACGCCTACCGCACGCAGACCGAGATCGACCGGCAGATCCAGGAGGGCGACGAGGAGCTCGTCGCGCTTGTCCAGGGCCTGGAGCACCAGTACGACGCCGCCGCCGGCGCCGAGACCCGGGGCAACATGCTCGCCGAGCCGGTCGAGATTCCGTCGGCGGACGAGATCGGACGCGAGTTCGAGCGGTTCCTGGCGGAACGGGAAGGGGACGGCTGAGCCCTGCCGGAGTCAGCGGGTGCGTTGTCGGTGGCAGGCCCTAAGCTTCCGGTCATGCTGAAAGTGGGGTTGACCGGGGGTATCGGCGCCGGCAAGAGCGAGGTGTCGCGGCTGCTCGTCGAGTGCGGAGCCGTGCTGATCGACGCGGATCGCATCGCACGCGAGGTCGTCGCGCCGGGGAAGCCCGGCCTCGCCGCGGTCGTCGAGGCCTTCGGCGAGGAGGTCCTGGCCGCCGACGGCAGCCTGGACCGGCCCAAGCTGGGCTCGATCGTCTTCGCCGACCCGGAGAAGCTCGCCCGCCTGAACGCGATCGTGCACCCCCTGGTCGGCGCCCGCTCCCGCGAGCTGGAAACCGCCGCCGCCAAGGACGCCGTCGTCGTCCACGACGTCCCGCTCCTCACGGAGAACGGCCTGGCCCCGCTGTACGACGTCGTGGTGGTCGTCGACGCGAGTCCCGAGACCCAGCTCGACCGGCTGGTCCGGCTGCGCGGCATGACCGAGGCGGACGCCCGCGCGCGCATGGCCGCCCAGGCGACGCGCGAGAAGCGCCTGGAGATCGCGGACATCGTCATCGACAACGACGTACCCCTGGAAGAGCTCCGGCGGCGCGTGAAGGACGTCTGGGCCGATCTCGTCCGCAGAGCCCGCGCGACCCAGGGAACACCGTCACGGGAGCCCCAGGAATAGCGGCCCCCCGTCCGGGCGTTGAACCCGTCCAGTAAGGGAAGGACTTTGCCGTGCCCGAGATCAGCGGTTCGACCGGACGTACTCCCGAGACGCATGTCATCGACTTCCGTGCCGCCGAGCAGTTGCTCGCCGCACGGGATCCGCGGGGCGCGGTGAAGCTGCTCGACCCAGTCGTCGCCGCCCACCCGGAGAACACCGCCGCACGGCTGCTGCGCGCGCGTGCCTTCTTCGCGGCCGCGCAACTGCGGCCCGCGGAACTCGAGTTCACCATCGTCCTGGAGCGCGAGCCGGACAACGCGTTCGCGCACTTCGCGCTCGCCCGGACCTATGAGCGCCAGGGGCGCCACGACCAGGCCAGGCGTCACTTCCGGCTGGCGGCGGCGCTGGATCCGAAACCGGAGTTCCTGCAGGCGGCGCGCTTCGACGCGTGAGCCGCCCGTCACGGGCGACGGTTGTCCGGCGGGCGATACGGCGGGACGTCGCGGCCCGGCTGGTAGTGCGGGCCCTGGCGGATGTGCCGCAGGATCAGCGTCATGTCGACGGTGATCACCAGCCACAGCACCCCGCAGGCGATCGCCCAGCCGGGGCGCCCGGCGAGCGTGAAGGCGATCGTGCCGAAGGTCGTCCAGATCAGCCCCCACACGCTCAGCCAGAAGCGCATCCGCAGCGCACTGCGCGCGGTCGTCGGCTCACTGCCCGTACGCATCGGGATCATCACTCCTCTTTTGCAACGTACCCTTCGGAGCGGACGTTCACCAAAGGGTCCGAACAGGGGGTCCCCGCGTGCTTCCGGATGCCGATGAGCTGGCCGAGGTGCTGCTCGACCTCGCGGTACCGCACGACGACATCAACGAACTCGTACGGATGGGCCGGCGGGTCACGGACGACCCGGAGCTGCTGCGGTTCCTCGAGGCGTCGGTCGAGGAGCTCGTCCGGGCAATGGGGGAGATCGGCGGCGCGGTCGACCTGCCCGAGCTCGACTGGGCCTCGGGCGCCCTGCGGCGCTGCTTCCCCGCGTACGTGTTCGTGGCGGCGCTGCCCCACACCCGCGCGTATCACCGGCAGCGCGGCATACCGGCCGACGTGTCCCGGCGCACCCTTGCCGACCTCGGGCGGAACATGGCCGTGCACCGCAGGCGCCACGGCAGGGCAGGCGTGCAGGCGCCGCGCTGGCTCACCCACCACTTCCGGGGCGAGCTGTACCAGTTGGGTCGGCTGCAGTTCGAGCGGGCGCGGCTCGGAGAGCGTACGGGACGGGCGCTCGCGGCGGCCGGGCTGGACGTGGCCCCCGGCACGCCCTGCCTGAACCTCCACATCCCCGACTTCCTCGGCCCGCTGTCACCGGCCGCCTGCGACCGCTCGCTGGCGCTGGCCGGCGAGTTCTTCGCGCGGCACTACCCCGAGGAGAAGTACCGCGCTGCCCTCTGCCACTCCTGGCTGCTCGACCCTCAGTTGAAGCGGTATCTGCCCGCGGACTCCAACGTCGTCCGGTTCCAGGAACGCTTCCGGATCGGCCGCGAGGACACGGAGCCGTCGGACACCGAGCCGGTCCAGTTCGTCTTCGGAGACCCGGAAGTGCCCGTGGAGAGCCTGCCGCGGCGCACCTCTGTGGAGCGGGCCGTCGGCGACCATCTGCGGGCGGGTGGCCACTGGTACATCGGGCACGGCTGGTTTCCGCTGTGAGGCGCTGGGATCCGGATGCGGGCCCGGGGCCGGGTATGAGGGCCGGGCTGCCCGCTGTCACTCGGACGGCTGAACCGCAGCCATGCTGGAACTGGCGTGCGGGTGCCGTCCGTTGGACGGGCATGGAGCTGAAAATGCGAGCGGGACATCAGGGGACGGGACCGGGGCCGATCACCCCGGACGGCTGTGCGGTCGAGCTCTATTCGCGGCTGTCCGCAGGGGACGCACCGGACATCATCACCGCGGCCGTACCGGCGGGCGCGCGCATCCTGGAGCTGGGCAGCGGCGTGGGGCGCATGACCCACCCGCTGCTGGAGCGGGGGTTCACGGTGACGGCGGTGGACGAGTCCGCCGAGATGCTGGAGCGCGTCCGCGGAGCGCGCACGATACGCAGCACGATCGAGGACCTCGACCTGGGCGAGAGGTTCGACGTGGTGCTGCTCGCCTCGTTCCTTGTCCACACCGGCGACGTCCAGGAGCGGCAGGCGCGGCTGAGCACGTGTGCACGGCACGTCGCGGAGGACGGCTGCGTGCTCATCCAGCGCGAGGGCGAGGACTACCACACCAACCTGCCGCACGAGCGGGTCGACCCCAGCGGCTACACCGTGCGGATCGCGTCGTCGGAGCCGGTGGGGGACGGCGTGAACTCGGTGCACGCGGAGTACGAGTTCCCGGACGCGACCTGGACCCAGACGTTCCTGACCCGTCCGCTGACGAAGGAGCAGTTCGAGGAGGTGCTGGCGGAGGCGGGTCTGAAGGTGGACAAGTACCTGACGGAGGACCGGATCTGGGTGCGGGCCGTGCCCGCCTCCCAGCAAATGAAGTGAGTTGGCGGACGGCGATGAGTTTCGGAGCCGGCGTCGGTCCACCCCTGTGACAGCACCACGGACCGCTTCACACAGGAGACCCTCATGTCCGAGACCACCGCTTCCGTCACCGCCGGCTCTGCCGCCGCCTCCCGAACCGTCGTCGCCGAGTCCTCGACCGCCCGCGGTCGCCGTGCCCGTATCGCCCTGCGCGCCCTGCAGGTGTTCCTCGCTCTCTTCTATGTGATCGCGAGCGCGCTGCCCAAGCTGATCGCGCACCCCACGGCCGTCGAGGGCTTCGACAAGATGGGATGGGGCAGCGCGGGGATGTACGCCATCGGTGTCCTCGAACTGGCCGGCGGAATCGCGCTGTTGATCCCGGTGCTGCAGTCGGTGGCGGCCGTGGCGCTGAGCGGGCTCATGGTCGGGGCGTTCGTCGTCTCACTCACCGCCCTCGACGGGGAGAACGCGGCGACACCGCTGATCCTGATCGTGCCGCTCGCCCTCATCGCCTGGGCGCGGCGCGGACACAACGCGGATCTGCTGCGTCTGGTGCGACGACAGGCGTGAGGGGCGCGATCCACGCCGCGCGCAGACCGTATGGCTACGGAGACGGCTATGGATACGGCGACGGCGGTGGCGTCCGGCAGGTCGAAGGGCCTGGTCCGGACATCACCGCCGCCGCCGTCGCCGTGGCTGTCAGTGCCCTTCGGGGCTGCCTCCGCCCAGCAGTCCCCGCAGGCGTTCCAGCTCGCGGCGGTCGCGCTTGGTCGGGCGGCCCGCACCGCGGTCGCGGATGCCGGCCGGGGCGACGGCCTCGCGGGGCGGGGGCGGCGGGCTGTTGTCGACGTAGCACTGGACGGCCACGGGGGCGCCGACGCGCTTGCGGATCAGGCGCTTGACGATGACGATCCGCTCCCGGCCCTCGTGCCGTAGGCGCACCTCGTCGCCGATCCGCACGGAGTGCGCGGGCTTCACGCGCTCGCCGTTCACCCGCACGTGCCCGCCCTTGCAGGCGGCGGCTCCCATGGAGCGGGTCTTGACCAGCCGGACCGACCAGATCCAGCTGTCGATGCGCACGCTCTCACCGCTCTGCGGACCGGCCGCCTCGGCGGCGGCCACCGCGGCGGCGACCTTGGGGTCCACGTCCCCGCTCGTCGTGCCGTCCTCGCCCGTCGCGCCGGTCCCGCCCGCCCCGCCCGTCTTGTCGTCGTCCGTACGTTCCACAGCCATGTCTCCGACCTTAATGCCCCGTGCCGAGTCGCTCAGAGGGTTTCGGGCACGGTCGTACGGTGGACGCATGGACACCAACGGCCCCGTCGGTCGCGCCGAGCCGGCCGGTTCCGCCGGTCTTGCCGGGCTCGACGAGCGGATCGCCGGCTGCCGGGCCTGCCCTCGGCTGGTGGCGTGGCGCGAGGAGGTGGCCCGCAGCAAGCGTGCCGCCTTCGCCGACTGGACGTACTGGGGCCGGCCGGTACCGGGCTACGGCCCGCCGGACGCCCGTCTGCTCGTCGTCGGTCTCGCCCCGGCCGCGCACGGCGGCAACCGCACCGGCCGGATGTTCACCGGAGACCGCTCCGGAGACGTGCTGTACCAGGCGCTGTACGACGTGGGGCTCGCCTCGCAGCCCACCTCGGTCTCCGCCGACGACGGCCTGGAGCTGTACGGCGTGCGCGTGACCTCGCCCGTGCACTGCGCCCCGCCCGCCAACCAGCCCACACCTGAGGAGCGGGACACCTGTCGGCCGTGGCTGGTCCAGGAGCTGAACCTGCTCCGGCCGACGCTGCGGGCCGTGGTCGTCCTCGGCGCCTTCGGCTGGCAGGCCGCGCTGCCCGCGTTCGCGCGGGCGGGCTGGACGGTCCCCCGGCCACGACCGGCCTTCGCGCACGGCGCGCACGTGTCGCTCGACGGGCTCGAACTCTTCGGCTGCTTCCACGTCAGCCAGCGCAACACCTTCACCGGACGGCTCACGCCGGTGATGCTGCGGGAGGTGCTGCGCACGGCGGCGCGAGCGGCGGGGCTGCACGGCCTGAAATGAGGCGACGAGGCCGTCGTACGACGGTTAAGGTCCCCGAATGGCCCTTTACCCGGAGATCGAACCGTACGACCGCGGCCTGCTCGACGTCGGTGACGGCAACCGCGTCCACTGGGAGACCTGCGGGAATCCGCACGGCAAGCCGGCGCTGGTACTGCACGGTGGGCCGGGGTCCGGCTGCACGCCGTACTTCCGGAGGCTCTTCGATCCCGCCGTGTACCGGATCGTGCTGCTCGACCAGCGCGGCTGCGGGCGTTCGACACCGCACGCGAGCGCGTACGACACCGATATGAGCGTGAACACGACCGCTCACCTCATCGCCGACCTGGAGCTGCTACGGCGGCATCTGGGGGTCGGGCGGTGGCTGGTGTGGGGTGTGTCGTGGGGGTCGGTGCTGGGGCTGCGGTACGCGCAGACGCATCCGGCCGCCGTGTCCGAGCTGGTCCTGACCGGGGTCGCGACCGGCTCCAACCCCGAAGGGGCCTTACTGACCAGGGGACTTGGGCTGATCTTCCCGCAGGCCTTCCAACGGTTCGTCGGGGAACTGCCGGAAGACGAGCGAGACGGGAACCTCGCCGCCGCCTACAACCGGCTGATCGAGTCGCCCGACCCCGAGGTGCGGGAACGGGCCGCGCGCGCCTGGACGGACTGGGAGACGGCGGCGATTCCCGCGGCGCCCCGATCGGTCCCGCGCTTCGAGGATCCGCGGTTCCGCATGGCCTTCGCCCGCACCGTCACGCACTACTTCGGCAACGACCACTTCATGGGCGAGGGCAACGACGAAGGCGTCGTCCTGCGGGACGCGTACTTGCTGAAGGACATCCCCGGCACCCTCGTCCAGGGCAGCCTCGACTTCGGCAACCTCCTCGGCACCGTCTGGCGGCTCCACCATGCCTGGCCCGGCAGCGAGTTGGTCCTCGTCGACGACGTGGGACACAACGCGGGCGCGCCGGACATGGCGGAGGCGCTGGTGGCCGCGACGGACAAGTACGCCCGCCGCTGACGCTAGGACCGGACGGCTGACACTCAGACCGGACGGGTCGTGCTCAGACCGGACGGGCCGCCGAGACCGGCCGTGTGTCGAGGTCGTACGCCTGGCTGCTGTTGACGCTCCACCGGTACCGGCTGAACTCCCCGGTCGTGTTGTCGGCGTAGAACGTCATGTGGCCGATGCCCACGCCCTGGAAGTTGCTCACGTCGTCGACCATGCGGGTGTCGGGGTACGGGGCGTAGCTGGGCTTGCTGTACATCCCGTGCGGGTCCGACGTGCAGTCGATGACCTCGACGGCGTACTGCGTCGTGCCGCTGACGTTCACCGATCCGGTGTAGACGCCCTTGACCTCCCGGACCATGACGATGTGTCCGGTGCTGCCGTCGACGGCGCCGTTGTAGTCCACCGCGATCAGGTCGCCCGGCTGGAGGTCGGCGACCTTGCGGATCCGCTGGAAACGCGGGCCGGCGGTGCCGTTCGTGAACGCCTGCCGGTAGTCGGCGGCCTCCGGGATGCGGTCCTGGAAGTACTGCGTGAAGTAGTCGTCGGTCGCCCATCCGTAGGTGTGCTTCAGCACCCAGGTGAGGAACGAGGAGCAGCGGGCGTGCGCGATCCAGCTGGTCAGGTCGTCGGGTGTGCCCCAGGTGACCGTCGACCGGGAGCCGATCAGGTAGACGTTGTTGCGGCGGGCTGTCTGGCCGCTGATCAGGCCGATCTCGTCGGCGGTCAGGGCGCGGTCGTACGCCCGTACGTCGTTGATGGCGCCCTTGAACCGGTTCACGGGCGCGCTGTCGTACCGGGCCCGGCCTATGTTGAAGCCCTGGGGCGCGGCCCAGGAAAGCGTCGCGTCGGCGCTGCTCTCCAGCTTGCCGTTCACATAGAGGTGGATGCGCGTGCCGTCCCACACTCCGGTCAGGTGGGTCCACACGCCGAGCGCGGCGGCGGTGGTGGCGACGGCCGAGATCTTGACGCTCTGGTCCGCGCTGCGCACCTTGAACGCCCAGGTGCCGACCGTGTCGTCGTACTGGAGGAGGAAGCGGCTGGCGGTGGTACCGTCCTGGCTCACCGCGGTGTACATGTTGGTCAGGGCGGCCGTGTCCGACAGGCGCACCCACGCCGAGACCGTGAACGGGGCCGTGGTGTCGAGGACGGAGCTCGTGGCGGCGTACGCGCCGGAGGTGCCGTCGAAGCTGAGCTCGCCACCGGCGCGCAGGGTCGTCCAGGTCGTGCCCGCGCCGAGGGTGACGGGCCGGCCGCGACCGGACCGGTCGGCGCCCGTGCCGTTCAGCGACCAGTGTCCGACGAGGCCGCCCGGCAGGTAACCGGCTGCCAGCAGACGCTGGTACTGCACCATCCGCTCGGCCTCCGCCAGATGCGGTGCCGTGACGGGACTGAACGGAGTGTTCAGCGGGGCGTCGGCCGCGGCGGTGCCCGCGCCGCTCACCACCCCTGTCATCGCACCCACTCCCACGAGTGCGGCTCCGCTCAACAGCCCGCGTCTGCTGACCATGTTCTCTCCGTCCCATTTTTCACCTGAAGGGTCGGGAGAGTCTATGCGGACGAGTGTTCGGTTGGGGCCTCGAACAGGTGTCGCATGGTGGACCGATAGTTCGTCCGCACATGGGTCAGCGCGTGTTCCCGTGCCCGGGCTGGGTCGCCGGAGGCGATCGCCTCGTACAACTCGCGGTGTTCGACAAGGAGTTGCGGCCACTCCTCGTTCCGGCGGGTCATCCAGCGCAGGCGGCCGGCGACCGGTTCCAGGGCGGCTATCAGCAGGCTGTTGCCCGCCATTGCCACGATCCGGTCGTGCAGGCGGCTGTTGATGTCGGTGATCGCTTCCGCGTCCTCGGCCTCGGTCGCGGCCGCCGCGAGGCCGAGGAGTTCCTCGACCTCGGCCAGATCCTCGGGCGTCGCGCGGGCGGCGGCCAGTCCGGCGGCGTAGACCTCCAGCGCCTCCCGCAGTTCGAAGAGCTCCTTGACGTCGTCCGGGGTGAGACGGCGTACGACCGTGCGGCGCGGTGTCTCGAAGTGGACGAATCCCTCGGCGACCAGGGCGCGGATCGCCTCGCGGACCGGCACCCGGGAGACCCCGAAGCGCTCGGCCAGCTCGCGCTCGACCAGCCGGTCACCGGGCCGCAGGCCGCCCGCGATGATCTCCTGCCGCAGGGCCGCAAGAACGCGTTCGCGCACCGCGCCGAGAGGTTCGATCTTCGTCATGGAGCTCATGGGCCCATCTTCGCCGACTCGGGGGCTGTTTTACCGAGCGTTAACAAGAGCGACATCGGTCGGAACGGTTGACGGGAGGACCATGACCGCAGTTTGGTATACCAAACGCCTCCCCCCGCAAGCAGTCCTCCGCCGTCCCCGTCCCTGGAGGCCCCGTGTCCCTCGCCGACCGCGCCGAAGCCACCGGCGCACCAGCGTTCGTCCCCGATCCCCGGCTCACCAACGAAGACCTCGCGCCCGCGAAGAAGCGCAACTGGAAGGTCTTCGACCTCTTCGCCATGTGGATGTCCGACGTCCACAACCTCGGCAACTACACGTTCGCCGCCGGTCTGCTCTTCCTCGGCATGAACGTCTGGCAGATCTTCACGTCCCTGCTCGTCGGCTTCGTGATCATCTACATCGGGATGAACATGATGGGCCGCATCGGGCAGCGCACCGGTGTCCCCTTCCCGGTGGTCAGCCGCATCGCCTTCGGTGTGTGGGGCGCCAACATCCCCGCCCTGATCAGGGCGGTCATCGCCATCATGTGGTACGGCATCCAGACCTACCTCGCCTCCGTCGCCGTCAACGTGATGCTGCTGGCGGCCTGGCCGAGCCTGGAGTCCTGGACGCACAACTCCTTCCTGGGGCTCGACGCACTCGGCTGGCTGTCGTTCGTGGCACTGTGGCTGGTCCAGGCGGCCATCATCAGCCGGGGCATGGAGTCGGTGCGGAAGTTCCAGGACTTCTGCGGCCCCGCCATCTGGGTGGTCATGATCGCCCTCGCCGTATGGATCCTCGCCAAGGCCGGCTGGACCATCTCGCTCACCAGCACCCCGCACCCGGTCTCCGTCGGCGAGCAGTGGCGCCAGTGGTTCGGCGCGGTCGGCCTGATCCTCGCCACCTACGGCACGCTGATGCTCAACTTCTGCGACTTCTCCCGCTTCTCGCCCGACTACAAGACGGTCCGCCGCGGCAACTTCTGGGGCCTGCCCGTCAACTCCACGGCCTTCGTGATCGTGTCGGTCATCGTCACGGCGGGCGCCTACGAGGTGTTCGGCAAGGAGATCACCGACCCCGCCTACCTCGTCGCCGAGATCGGCAACACCTGGGTGCTGGTGCTGGGCGCGCTGACGTTCGCCATCGCCACCATGGGCGTCAACATCGTCGCCAACTTCGTCTCACCGGCGTACGACCTGGCCAACGTCTGGCCGCAGAAGATCACCTTCAAGGTCGGCGGCATGATCAGCACGGTGGTGGCGCTGCTGGTGACCCCGTGGAACCTGTTCTCCAACCCCACGGTCGTCAACTACTTCCTCGGCGGCCTCGGCGCCTTCCTGGGCCCGCTGTTCGGCGTGATCATGGTCGACTACTACTGGGTCAAGCGCGGCCGGATCAACGTGAACGAACTGTTCGACGGCCGGCCCGGCTCCCCCTACTACTACCGCAAGGGCGTCAACCCCAAGGCGCTGTGGGCGTTCCTGCCCTCGGCGGCGGTCGCGGCGGTGCTCGCACTGGTGAAGACCTTCAGCGACGTCGCACCGTACTCCTGGTTCATCGGCACGGCCCTGGCCGCGGGGCTGTACGTGATGCTGTGCCGCGCCGAACGCACGGCCGGTTCCGCGGCCGTCCCCGAGAAGACCGTGGAGGTCTGAGAAGCGTGCGAATCGTCGTCACCAACTGCAACACCACGCAGGAGATGACCGAAGAGATCGTACGAGGTGCCCGGGCCGCCGCCGGCCCGGGCACCACCGTGATCGGACTGACCCCCTCCTGGGGACCCGAGTCCGCGGAGGGCTGGCTCGACAGCTATCTGTCGGCCGCCGCGGTCATCGACCTGCTGCGTACGTACCAGGGCTCGCCGTACGACGCCGTGGTCATGGCCGGTTTCGGGGAGCACGGGCGCGAGGGCGTGCGGGAACTGGTGGACGTACCCGTCGTCGACATCACCGAGGCCGCCGCTCATCTGGCCTGCCTGCTGGGGCGGCGGTACGGGGTCGTCACCACGCTGGAGCGGTCGTGCGGACAGATCGAGGACAGCCTGGAGCTGGCCGGGGTGGGCCGCAACTGCGCCGCCGTGATCGGCACCGGCCTCGGCGTCCTGGACCTCGGTGACGACGAGCGCACGGAGACGGCGTTCCTGGCGGCCGCCGAGCGGGCGCGGGAGGCGGGTGCCGAGGTGCTGGTGCTGGGCTGCGCGGGGATGACGGGCTTGCAACGGGTGGTGGGGGAGAAGCTGGGCCTTCCGGTGGTCGACGGGGTCGGGGCGGCGGTGAAGCTGGCGGAGTCGCTGGTGACGCTGGGGCTGACGACGAGCCGGGCGGGGAGCTATGCGAAGCCGGTGCCGAAGAGGAGGGTGTGGGGGCCGGGGGCGGACACGTGAAGTGGTCGCGCACCACGTCGTCGGCGTGGGGCCTGACGACCTGAGGCAAGGCCGGGGCGAAGGAACGCAGCGGGACGTCGGCTGCCGCAGCGGCGTCGGAAGCGACGGCCGTCGCCGTGATCTCCACCAACTGCCCGGGGCACCCGAGGCAGGCCACCCCGTTCCAGACGGCGGAGAGCACCGCGGTCTCACTGCTCACGACGTATACGTCGATCGACAGAACATGAGCCAAGTCGCTCCCGATCGCCCGCATCCGAATTCCCCGCGTCCGCCTCACGCAACGGGGAGGCCGGCGTACGGACTCTCCACCCGCCAGCCACCGTCCCGCGCGACACGCTCGAAGATGCCGATCTTGTACGCGAGCCCCTCCGGCTCCCCGACGTCACACGACCAGTGCGCTTTGGCCCGCTCCTCCTCCCCTCGCACCAACGGCCGTCCCAGCAGGGCCAGATGCAATGCCAGCGTCGATCGCGCGTACAGCCGCACGGAATCACGCCGGTCCGCCCCGCACCGGTACTCCTCCGTCTCCCGCAGCCGCAGCCGCCCGTCTTCACTTCCGGCGACGAGGAACGGAACCAACCGCCCCTCGGCGTCGGCCACTAGAAACGTCACCTCGCCCTCCTCGTTCTCCCGGACCTCATACCGGGGCAGATACGACAACCGACCCAGCCCCAGGGCGTGCTTCCACGACGTGACCCACAACCCGCGCCGAAGGTAGTAGCGGACCGTCCGCTGCCAGGTCCAGTACGTCTCCAGACGGAACCCGTACAGCCCTGCGGCGCGGCAGGCCTCGTACACCGTGTCCAGCGCGGCGGAGGCGATTCCCTGCCGCCGGGCGACGGGGTGGACGTAGAGGGAGGAGACGCCCAGCGCGCCCGCTCCCACGGGCCAGGTGTCGACGGCGATGGTCCCCACGGGCCCGAGCCCGCGCCGGTCTTCCGGTGCACAGATCCAGTACCTCCTGCGGAACTCGTCGTCGTAGCTGTGCTCCCGCCCCGCCGCACCCAGCCTGAGCCGCCACCGCTTCTCGCTCGTCACCGTGAGCGAGTCCGGGTCGACGCACTCGCCGAGGGCGCCCTCGGCGAGTGAGGCGAGGTCCCACAGTCCGAAGCGGCGGCCCTCGCCGAAGGCGACGGGACGCAACTCGGGGCGGGTCGCGAGGCGTTCGTGCACGTGCAGAGCTTGATCATCCTTCATGCGCCGGAGCGTAGGGATGCCTCCGCTCGCCGGTCAGGCATCGCCGGAGCTTCACCCGGGCATGTCATCCCGGCGGTGGACCGCACTCCCGTTCACGCAGCTGGCGTTCGCACTCCTGTGCAAGTTCGGGGTACGCCTCCGAGATGGCGGCGTAGACCCTGCGCCGCAGCAACTCCTCGGCCGCCGCGCGCCCGGTGCTGCCGTACAGACCGTCCAGCAGCTCGTCGTAGCGGGTCAGTCGATGGCGCAAGTAGTTCACCTTCCAGCGGTCGAGCGCGCCGGTCTCGGCACTCTCGACCGTGGCGGGATCCGGTGCATGACCCCACCGCTCGTACGCCCGTTCCTCGTCCCGGCGGTTGCGGTGCTCGACCGCGGCCGCCGCCAGCCGGTCCGGAGCCAGTCGCGGCACGTCGAGAGGCTCCGCCGCGATCCGCGCCAGCACCTCCCGCCGCCGGCGCAGAGCGGCGGCCCGCGCCGCGGCGGACCTCCGTGCGGCAGTGGCCGCGACGGCCCGGAACTCATCGCTCCGCTCAGCCGCCTCGACTCGCTCGACGCGGTAGAGGCGGGTCTGCGGCGCCGAGTGGAAGAGCGGGTTGGTGCGCAACAGGTCTGGTTCACCGAGCAGTTGGCGCACCATTCCGGGCGTCCAGCCCCGGGCGCGCAGTCCGGCGGCCGAGAGGTGGGTACGCGGTGGTGGCGCCGCCTCCGCACCGTGTCCGTCTCGCTGCCGATGCCTGCGGTCCCCTTCGTACGTCGCCATCATGATCTCCCCCGTCGTTACGCTGAGTGACGAGTTCATTGATAGCGCGCACCACTGACAACGGCACCGACAGCGGCCCCGCCGAGCGTTCCTCAGGCGCCTCAGGCGCCTCAGGCCGCTGGGGCGAGCCGCCGGTGACGCCGCCCGACCTTAGGCTCCGGAACCGTCAGGACCCCTCTGACCTGCGGGGGCCCCGAGCCGGGAGACCGCGGTGACCGGGGCGCCGGAAGGTCGATCAGGTCACTCACCCCCGCCACCTCCTGCAAGGTCCGCGCCAGCGACACCAGCGTCTGCCGTACCGCCGTGATCTCGGCGCGCAGCGCCTCCGCGTGCTCCCACTGCCGTTCGTGCGCCACGGGGTCACGGCCGGGCGGTCGCTGGGACTCGTAGGCGGTGAGACGGGGATGCCAGGAGGCGAGGAGCGGCCGCAGGACGCGAAGCAGCACCCAGCGAGTCGGAACGGATGGCCGCCTTCGACATCCAGGTCGAACTGGTCACCCGGATCGGGGTGCAGGAACTGGCACCGGGCACGGGAAGCCTGCGCGAGGCACTGACCTCCCTGAAGTCACTGATCGACTTCACGCGCGCGACGCTGCACACGTACAACATCCATCTGGAGCCCGGCTCGCAGACCGGAGCGCCGACGGTCCAGAGCCTGGCGTACACCTTGATCAACGACGTCATCCGCCCCTTCACCACCCCCTGGCACCCCCGCCTCGCCGCGTACGAGGCCCGCTGCCCGGCGGACATCGCCCCGCCCGACCACGAGGCGGCCTGGCCTCAGGCGGAGACGATGCGCGCCGAACTGACCGCGCTGCGCGAGCCGTTGCGGCGGATTGCCGAGGACCTGGGCGGCATCTCCGGGGCGGACTTCGGGGTGGCGGCGACGGGTTGAGGCCGCCCGGCACGTAATTGCCTGGAGGTGCGGCATCCGGGCTACGTACGCTGCGCCCATGCCCGCCCTCACCGACCCCGACTTCCTGAACACCACCGCCGACCGCCTGGCCTCCCTCCCCACCGTCCAGGCCGTCGCCCTCGGCGGCTCCCGCGCCCAGGGCACCCACACACCCGACAGCGACTGGGACCTGGCGATCTACTACCGCGGCCCCTTCGACCCCGCCGGCCTCCGCGCCATCGGCTGGGAGGGCGAGGTCTCCGAGATCGGCGGCTGGGGCGGCGGGGTGTTCAACGGGGGCGCGTGGCTGACCATCGACGGGCGGCGCGTGGACGTGCACTACCGCGATCTCGACGTGGTGGAGCGGGAGTTGGCGGAGGCCGAGCAGGGGCGGTTCCGGGTGGAGCCGTTGATGTTCCATCTCGCGGGGATTCCGAGCTACTTGGTGGTCGCGGAGCTGGCCATCAACCAGGTGCTGCGGGGCCGGCTGCTGCGCCCCACCTACCCTCGGGCACTGCGCAAAACCGCTCCCGAGCGGTGGTACGGCATGGCCGCCGCAAGCCTCGCCTACGCCAAGGCGGGCCACGCCCCAGCCGGTTCACTCACCCAGGTCGCCGGTGGAATTGCTCTCGCCGCGACGCAGACGGCGCACGCGGTGCTGGCGGCGCGAGGGGTGTGGGTCACCAATGAGAAGAACCTCATCGCGCGGGCAGGGTTGGGCGAAATCCACGAGATCGTAGGGAATCTGACGACGGATCCGGATGTGCTGGAACAGGCGGTCACGGAAGCCGAGAGGCTATTTTCACGCTCTGTCGCAGCCGGCTGAACAATGATCCCGGTGCTCCCCCGGCCCGTACGCTGGTGACGCCACCGACGGCGTTCCATGTGGGGCCCGCCCGCCCCTGCCCACCCAGGCGGACCGTGACGCGGCATCGACCTGGCCGAGGCCAAGATCGACCTGCGCCCTTCCTTCCCCCTGGAGGTCTTCGCCGGGCACGGCGAGGAGCTGTGCTCGGTTCTGGAATGGTTCGCGCACGCGGTGCGGACGGCCCGGCGTTCGGGCCGGGCGGTCCCGGAACGGTCCGCTCACTAGACTGCACGGCGACGTAGCAGGACGAGGGGGAGGCCCACGGCCAGTGGAACCACTGCGGGACGACGACCCGGCGGAGATCGGCGGGTTTACGCTGCGGTCCCGGATCGGGGCCGGCGGGATGGGGCAGGTCTACCTCGGTGAGTCGGCCGGTGGCTCGCTGGTCGCGGTGAAGGTGATCAAACCGTCCGTCCTCGACGAGGAGACACGGGCCCGCTTCGTCGTGGAGGTGGACAACCTCAAGACGGTCTTCGGCTCCTGTGTCGCCGCGTTCGTCGGGGCGGACGCCCATGCCGACCAGCCGTGGCTCGCGGTCGACTATGTCCACGGCCCCGACCTGCGGTCGTTCATCACCGAGAACGGTCCGCTCCCGCTCGCCGAGACCGCCAGCCTCGGCGCTCTGCTCGCCGAGGGCCTGGGCACCGTGCACGCGGCCGGCCTGCTGCACCGGGACCTGAAGCCGCAGAACATCCTCCTGTCCGAGCGAGGCCCGAAGCTCATCGACTTCGGGCTGGCCGTCCTCGCCGAACGCCGCACCCAGCTCACCGCCACCGGTTTCGTCGTCGGGTCGGTGCTGTGCATGCCGCCGGAGCAGGCCCGGGGCGAGCACGACCTCCGGACGGCCGCCGACGTCTACGCCCTCGGTGCCGTCCTGCTCCACGCGGCCACCGGTCACTACCCGTACACCGGTGACACCTGGCAGGCGATCGCGCTGCGGATCGAGGACCCGAAGACGCCGCCCGACCTGTCCGGTCTCCCGTCCGAACTGCGGTCGGTGGTCGAGAGCATGCTCGCGTACGACGCCGAGGACCGCCCCCCGCTGGATGAGGTCACCCGTCGGCTCGTGGACGTCATCAAGGGATGCGGCCTGACGGCGTTGCAGGCCAGGCGGCGTCTCGAAGTGCGCACGCCGGCTCTGCCGCTGCCCGAGTTCCCGCCCTTGCCCGCGCGGCCCGACGAGACCTACGACCCGGCGCTCACCGACCCGGCCGTCGCCGAGGACGACGAAGCCTCGCCCACGGACCGGCAGCCGGACGGGGACGAAGCCGAGGAGGCCGAGCCCGCCGTTCCCGAGCCGGTTCCCGCCCCGACCGGTTCCCGTGACTCCCTGGGGCGCCTCTCCGCCCCGCTGAAGATCGCCGAGCGGATCCGCGCCGCGTACGCCCGTGACGCCCCTTTCCGACCGGAACCCTGACCAGAAGCGGGCAAGTCCCAGATGGCCCCTCCGCCCCCGCTCCACCCCGTGAAAGACTCTGCACAGCATGCAACGGAACACGCACGCCGCGGAGGAACAACGGGTGGCAGACCAGGGGAGCGCCCAGACGCAGGGCGAGGGGGAGACCAGGTATCCACCGGGCGCACAGATCCTCGTGCGCGACGAGGAATGGCTCGTCAAGCAGGTCAAGCCGGCGACCCCCGACGGCGACATGATCGAGGCCCTCGGGGTGTCGGAGTTCGTACGGGACGAAGAGGCCGTCTTCTTCACGAGGATCGACAAGGTGGAGCTCCTCAACCCCGAGGACACCCGCCTGGTCTCCGACACCTCCTCCTACTTCCGCCGCAGCCGGCTCTTCCTCGAAGCGGTTCTGCGCAAGACGCCGCTGCCGCAGACCGAGCGCGGACTCGCGCTCGCCGACCGCTTCCTGCTGGATCCGCTGGTCTACCAGCAGCGCCCGGCCGAGTTGGCCCTCTCCATGCGCAACCTGCAGCCCCGGATCCTGATCGCGGACGTGGTCGGTCTCGGCAAGACCCTGGAGATCGGCCTGCTGCTGGCCGAGCTGATCCGGCGCGGCCGGGGCGAGCGCATCCTCGTGGTGACCCCGCAGAGCGTCCTGGAGCAGTTCCAGCACGAGCTGTGGACGCGCTTCTCCATCCCCCTCGTACGCCTCGACTCGCTCGGCATCCAGCGCATCCAGCGCGAGATCCCGGCGGGCCGCAACCCCTTCACGCACTACAAGCGCGTGATCATCTCGGTGGACACGCTCAAGAACATCGGCCAGTACCGCCACCACCTGGAGCGCATCGAGTGGGACGCCGTCGTGATCGACGAGTCCCACAACCTGATCAACCCCGGCAGCCAGCGTCGCGCCCTCGCCGAAATCCTCGCCCCGCGCACGGACGCCCTGCTCCTGGCCAGCGCCACCCCGCACAACGGCGACAAGCAGTCCTTCGCCGACCTGATCTCCCTGCTCGACCCGGCCGCCATCGCCAACGCCGACCACTACGACCCGGAGAAGGACCTCGGTCACCTCTTCATCCGGCGTACGAAGATCAGCCCCGAGGTCCGCGAGGAGCTGGGCGACGAGTGGGCGGACCGCGGCCCGACTCTCTCGCTGCACTGTGCCGCCACCCAGGCGGAGGAGAAGATCTTCGCGGAGCTCGCCGAGTACTGGCTGCCGGTCACGCCGACGAGCACCGAGTTCGGCACGGGGGATCAGGACAAGCGGTCCGTCAGCACGGACCGGCTCTTCTCCTTCAACCTGCTCAAGACCTTCCTGTCCTCGCACGTGGCCCTCAAGGAGACGGTCGTCACCCGCGAGAAGACCCTCGCCAAGCGGACCCGGGAGGCCGAGGAGAAGGGCGCGAAGCCCGATCCGGCCGTCGCGCGCGAGCAGGAGGCCCTGGCCCGGTTGCGCGCGCTCACCGAGTCCATCGGCGACGGCGGCGCACCCGGCGACTCCGCCAAGCTGGACAAGCTGGTCGAGCAGCTGAAGGAGATCGGCGTCGGCCCCCGCAGTGACCAGCGTGCCGTCGTCTTCTCCGAGCGCGTGCAGACCCTCAAATGGCTCGCCAAGGTCGTCCCGCCCCGGCTCGGCTTCCCGCCGGTGGAGTCCACCGAGAAGGCGCGGGCCGTACGCCTCATGCACGGCGGCCTCAGCGATGACGAGCAGCAGAAGGTCATCGCGGCCTTCGGTCTCGCCGACAACCCGGTACGGCTCCTGTTCACCGGCGACGTCGCCTCCGAGGGCGTCAACCTGCACCGCCAGTGCCACGATCTGATCCACTACGACATCCCGTGGTCGCTGATCCGCATCGAGCAGCGCAACGGCCGTATCGACCGCTACGGGCAGAAGTACGAGCCCCGGTTCCGCGCCCTGATCCTCACCTCCGCCACTGAGGGCGCCAAGGACGACCGAACGGTCGCCGAGAAGCTGCTCCAGCGGGAGGAGGAGGCCCACAAGCTCAACGGCACCGCGGAGGCGGAGAGCGGCTACTACCGTGCCGAGGAGGAGGAGCGTCGGCTCATCCGCGAACTCGTCGAGGGCGGGACAGTCGAGGACTTCCTCGACTCGGGGCCGGGCGCCGGGGACGACGACGTGCTCACCGACCTCTTCGGCCAGGTGGACGCCATCACCGAGCACGAACTGCCGCAGCGCGCCCGGGTGCCCAGCCTCTTCGACGGCGACACGGCCGCCTTCGTGGACGCCGCCCTGGCCGAGCTGTACGAGGACCGCGCCGAGGACCTGATCGGCCTGGCCCGCGCCACGGATCCCAAGGTCGAGGGCGGCGGCGAGTACCTGTCCCTCTCCCCGGCCAAGGCTCCCGACCTGCTGCATCGGCTCAAGGCGCTCCCGCCCTCCTACCTCAAGGAGCAGGGCGTGGCCGAGCGGATGCTGGTCACCTTCGACCGCACCCTCGCCGCACGCAAGCTGAAGGACGCCCACGGCAGCCGGGACACGAACTGGCCGAACGTCTCCTTCCTCACCGACATCCACCCCGTCGTGGAGTGGCTGACCGACAAGGTGCTCGTGCAGTTCGGCCGGCAGGAGGCGCCGGTCATCGCCTCCCCGCACGTCCGCCACCCCACGTTCCTGGTGCAGGGCATCTACTCCAACGCCCTCGGCCGACCCACGGTGGTGCAGTGGATGGCGGTGACCGGGCTGCCCAGCACCCCGCTGGTCAGCCCCCTGTCCGAGGCCCTGGACGCGGCACGGGTCGGCCCCCGGCTCGCGGTGACCGGTGAGCCCAGGGACATACGGGGTCTGAAGTCCCTTGTCCCCGGGGCTGTTTCGGCGGCCCGCGACCATCTGGAGCGGACCCGGAAGGCGTGGGACGAACTGCTCGAGGAGCCCCTCGCCGAGTACCGCAAGCAGCTGACCGAGTGGCGCCAGGACTCCCTGCCGGGCACGACGAGCCGCCGCCGGCAGCAGATCGAGGAGACCGCGAAGGAGCAGTCGCGTCTCCTGAGCGAGTTGCAGACGACGGGCCGCCCCCTGCTCCGGGTCCTGGCCGTCCTCGACAAGCCCGCCACCCCGGCGACCACCGCGGAGAGCTGACGTGACGTACGACTCGCTGGTCAACCACGGCGACTACCTTTCGGCGCACTACCTGGCCGAGGTCCTGCCCAAGGACCTCAAGGCCAAGGACGGCCTGCTGGCCCGCTGGGCGGCGGCCGAGGAGGCGGAGCGCCGCCGGTACCAGGACGCGGTGGAGGAGGCCAAGCGGCTCGGCGAGGACCCGGCGACGGTCCCGCCGCGTGTCCGCACGCCCCGTGAGGGTCTGCGGGCCCTGCACGGCCCGTACTTCGCGAACCGGGCCGCCTTCGAGCAGGACGCGGCGGCCGCGGCCGACCCGGACGAACCCACCCCGGCGGACTGGGCGAAGCGGCTCGCCGACCTCCACCTCGCCACCCTGCGCGCCCTCGGCTTCGCACCGGCCCACGAGCAGAGCGTGACCGTCCACCGCTCGGGCCGCGAGTACCCGGTCCAGGTCCTCCACCACGAGCCCGGCCTCGTCACCGCGGTCTCCTGCGGCTGGGCCACCGCCCCCGACGCGGCCCTGGACCCGGACGGCCCCGGCGGGCTGCTCCACCCGGTCGCCCTGGAGGGCTCGGCACGCATCACGGACGGCAAGGCGCTCACCGACTTCCTCCTCGAATGTGACGAACCGCCGCGCTACGTCCTGCTGTTGGTCGGCGGAGTCGTCGTCCTCGCCGACCGTATGGCCTGGCACGAGGGCCGCTACCTCGCCGTCAGCCTCGACACGGCCCTGGACCGCCGCGACGACCGGGGCGGCGGTGAACTCGACACCATCGCCGCCCTGTTCGGCGCCGACTCGATGCACACCCCGGCGGAGGGCGGTACGCCACCGCTCGCGGACTTCGTCGACAAGTCCGGCAAGCACGCGGTGGGCGTGTCGACCGAACTCCGCGAGGGCCTACGGCAGTCGGTGGAATGGATCGCCAACGAGGTGCTCGCCAGACTGCGCGAGCAGGGCGTCACCCCGGAGCAGCTCGACGACCCGGCCCGCCTCGCCAAACGCCTGGGCCGCGAGTCGCTGCGCTACCTCTACCGGATCCTGTTCCTCCTCTACGCCGAGTCCCAGCCGACCCTCGGCATCCTGCCGTCCGCCTACCCCGAGTACAGCCAGGGGTACGGCCTCCAGCGCCTCGGCGACCTCGTCGTACGCGACCTGATCGGGGAGCGCTCGCGCCAGGGCTTCCACCTCTACGACTCCCTCGACCTGCTCTTCAAGATGGTGCAGCAGGGACACCGCAGGCGCGGCAGCGAACCGGAGGACCTGGCCGCCGAGGCCGCCGACCGCGAGGCGGCCGAGGCCGAGCAGGAAGCCGCCCGGCTCCTCGCCGAGGGCGCCATCACGCGGAAGGACCACGACGAGCGGATGCGCGAGGCCGCCCGCATGCGCCGGTCCGCCGAGCTGAGCGCCGACGTGGGGCTGCGCTTCGAGCCACTGCACTCCGAGCTGTTCAAGGACGGCACGGTACGGCTGATCGGGCAGGGCCGCCACGACACCCGCCTGCGCAACGAGACCCTGCACCGGGTGCTGCGCAGCCTGATGCTGACCAAGGGCAAGGGGAAGGAGCGCGGCGGCTTCATCTCCTACGCGCAGCTCGGCATCAACCAACTCGGCGCGGTCTACGAGGGGTTGATGTCCTACACCGGCTTCATCGCCGAGGAGGACCTGTACGAGGTGGCCAAGGGCGGCGACCCGTCCGGCGGCAGCTGGATGATCCCCGCCTCCAAGGTGCAGAACTACCCGGACGACGTGTTCGTCCAGCGCGAGGACAAGGAAACCGGGGTGCTGCGCCGGGCCTCGTACCCCCGGGGCACGTTCGTCTACCGCCTCGCGGGCCGTGACCGCCAGACCTCGGCCTCCTACTACACCCCGCCGTCCCTGACGAAGGTGACGGTCGAGCTCGCCCTCAAGCACCGCCTGACGGACGACACCTCGGCCCGGGAACTGCTGAGCTGGAAGGTCTGCGAACCCGCCCTCGGCTCCGGCGCGTTCCTCAACGAGGCCGTCGACCAGCTGGCGGAGGAGTATCTACGGCGCCGGGAGCGGGAGTTGGGCAAACGCGTCGACCCCGAGCAGCGGCCGGTCGAGCTGCAGAAGGTGAAGGCGTACATCGCCCTGCACAACGCGTACGGCGTCGACCTCAACGCCACGGCCGTGGAGCTGGCCGAGGTGTCCCTGTGGCTCAACACCATGCACCCCGGCATGCAGGCGCCCTGGTTCGGCCTGCACCTGCGGCGCGGCAACTCGCTGATCGGGGCGGGGCGGAAGGTGTACGCGGCGGAGGACCTGCCGGGCGGGGCGTGGCTGGCGAAGAAGGAGCCGCTGGCGCCGCGTGATCTGCCGTTCCGGGACGGCGAGTTGCCCGAGGGGGCGGTGCACCAGTTCCTGCTGCCCGCGGGCGGGTGGGGCGCGGTCGCCGCCGAACCCGAGGCGAAGCGGCTCGCGGAGGCGGAGGCCGCGGCGCTCGGGCGCTGGCGGAAGGGCGTCCAGAAGGCACCGAAGAAGAAGACCGATCTGCGCAGGCTGCAGGGGTTCGCCCGGCGGGCCGAGTTCCTGTGGAGCCTGGTCGCCAAGCGACTCGAACTGTCCGAGCGGAAGATCGCCCGGCGCGTCGACGTCTGGCAGGCGGACTGGCTGAAGCACCCGGCACAGGCCGTCGACCGGCAGCAGATTCTGGACGACCTCACGGCCACCGGGACGCCGTACTGGCGGCTGAAGACGGTCATGGACACATGGTGTGCGTTGTGGTTCTGGCCGCTGGACAAGGTCGGCTGGCTGGACGGTACGGAGCGGGTGTACGAGACCGGGGGCGCCCTCGTGAGGGAGGGGGACCTGCCTGGCTTGGGCGTGCCGGTGGCTGGCGAGCCGGAGGCTGAGGCTGTCGTGCCCGAGCCGTCCGAGGGGCCCGCGCCCGGGGATCTGGCCTGGGAGGCGGCGGGGCTGTTCGACGATCCGGACGGTGAGCAGGAGGCCTTGGCAGTCGCGGACCGGGAGGCGGGGCTGGCCGGTAAGAACAAGCGAGGGTCGACGGGTCGCAAGTCCGTGATCAAGGGTGACCGTTGGCGGCCGTGCATCCCACTGAAGACGCTGGACGACTGGCTGGACTTCCTGGAGTGCCTCCTGGGCGCTGAGGACATCGCCGCCGACACGTTCTTCGCCGGCCTCGACAAGCTTCCGGTCGACGAGGCGCTGGCCACGCTGCGGACGTTCGAACGGGAACATCTCGACACGCAGATGGGCATGGACCGCGCCGGTCTGATCGAGTCGCGCTTCCCGTGGCTTGCCACCGTGTCGGAGATCGCCGGGCCCACGGAGAAGGAGATACAGGCCGAGGAGGGGCAGGGGTTCTTCCACTGGGAGCTGCACTTCGCGCACATCTTCCAGGGGGAGCGGGGTGGGTTCGATCTTCAGGTGGGGAATCCGCCCTGGGTGCGGCCCGACTGGCTGGAGAACCAGGTCCTCGCCGAGTACGAGCCCTGGTTCATGCTGTCGGAGAAGCAGTCCGTGGCCGCCCGTCAGCAGCGGAAGGCCGAGCTGCTGCGGGAGGAGAAGGTCCGCGCGTACTACCTGGGGGAGCTTGCCTCACTGAGCGGCACGGGGGAGATGCTCGCCTCGCCGGTGGTGTATCCGTTGCTCGCGGGGACACGCCCTGACCTGTATCGGGCGTTCATGTGCCGGACGTGGGAGCACACGGGTCGGGACGGCACGGTCGGGTTGGTCCATCCCGACTCGCATTTCAGTGGGGACAAGGAAGGGCGCCTGCGCGAGGCCGCGTACGAACGGCTGCGTGTTCACGGTGACTTCGCCAACGCGAGCAACCGGTTCTTCCCGCCGCCGATCGGCCACGCCAGCCACTTCGGCGTGCACGTCTACGGCGAGGCAGGGGAAATCGGCTTTGACCATCTCTCTTGGCTTTTCTCCGTGGATGCCCTGAGGCTGTCCTACCAAGACGACGGCACCGGCCCTGACCCCGGCGTCAAATATGGCCACAGCTGGGACGAACGGCCGCATAAGAAGCGGATCGTGAAGGTGGACGAGGAGACGCTCGCCCTCTGGCAGCGTCTGACCGGCGATGAGGAGCAGCCGGTGCGGCAGGCACGGCTGCTGTCTCCGGTGAGTACAGCAGAAGCCAAGGCCATCAAAGCACTGGCCGACTATCCACTGCGGCTGGCAGCACATGAGCCGCAGATTACAAACGGGTATAACGAGACCAACGGCAAGAACGATGGTCACTTCGACTACAACCGCCCTGGCGATGACGGCCGGGTGCACTTGCCGACCGCATGGTCCGAGGTGATCCTCAAAGGACCCCAACTAGGCTTGGCCAACCCGATGTTCAAGCAACCTAGCCAGGGCGCCGGAGAGGTGCTGGGGCTCAATCCGCTCACGCTCGCCGACGATGCCGTACCCGAGACCGAGTATGTGTACGTGGCCGACGAGGACGTCTACAAAGGCGCTCAGGACCGGTGGATCGACCACAAGGTGCTGGCGGAGCTGCGGGCCTCGGAGGAGGAGGTGGAGAAGGCGCGGGTTGTGGTGGCTCAGAGGCGTTTGGTGGCGCCGGAGAAGGTGACTGCTAAAGACATCGACGCGTATCTGGAGGAGCAGTCGCGGCGGCCGTACACGGACTTCTATCGGGTGGCCTGGCGGAAGATGATCGCGCCGGACACCGAGCGCAGCCTCTATGTTGCCCTCTTTCCGCCTGGCCCCACCCACATCGACGCGATGCGCAGCGGGGCGCTGCGAGACACACGCACCACGGCACTGACAGTCGGTTTCTGGTCCTCCATCCCAGTGGACTACTTGCTGCGTACCTCCAAGGTGAGGAACCTCGACGTGGCTCCCGCACGCCGACTGCCCGCCCCCGCAGAGGACCATCCGCTTGCCCTCCCCTTGTTGCTGCGCACTCTCCGGCTCAACTGCCTTACCAACGCGTACGCAGACCTGTGGGAAGAGCTGTACGACCCGACATGGACTTCCGAACCCTGGGCGTGCGACTGGCCCGGCCTGAGCCCGCTGCACAAGGTCACGCCGGCCTGGAGCCGCACAACGCCCTTGAGGACCGAGCGCGCCCGCCGGGCGGCCCTCGTCGAGATCGACGCTCTCGTGGCCGTATGGCTGGGCGTAAGCGCCGACGCCTTGGCGGCTATGTACAAGTCCCGCTTCCCGATCATGCAGGACTTCGACGCTGACACGTGGTTCGACGCCAACGAGCGCAAGATCGCGGGCAGTCGGCACACCTACGGCTTCGGCCAGACCAAGGAAGACTACGAACACCTCCTCGCTTTCAACAAAGGCGACCGCCCCGAACCCCCCGAGGGCTATACCGCCCCCTTCCACAAGGCCAACCGCGAAGCGGAAATGCGCGCTGCGCACGCATACTTCTCCGCAAGGATGATTGAGTCCTGATCAGACTCAAGATTCAGCGCGCGCAACCCGGTAGCGGTCGGCTGGCCCGTGTGTACGGGCTCAATCCCCATGCCCTCCGTTTCTCGCTCGGCGGAACCCCGTTCCGTTTCCCCAGGAGTGGAGCAAGTGAGTCCGTATGTGTGAGCCTCAGCTTCGCCCTTGACGGTTGGCTGGTGGTGCGTAGACCCTGAGAAGGCCGAAGAAGGCTGAAGAAGGCCTAACAAGGTGTCCAGAAGGTCGACGAGTGGGGGAGCGTATGCAGGTTGAGGTTGATGAGGGCACAGGGCGCAGCTTGCGCTCGATGGCAGCGATTCGCGGCTGCTCCACAGGCGAGGTAGTTGCATGGCTGCTGGAGAGAGTAGTAGGCGAAACTGCGCGACCTGAAACAGTGCAGACTTTGAGGGCCGGAGAGGTGGAAGTTTTCGCCTCGTACCGAGGAGAACGCATTTCTGCTGTACTGGATAAAACTAATCGTGGCGTGAGGATCACGTCGGGACCGCTCATTGATCGACAATTTCGTTCCCCTAGTGGGGCGGCAAAGGCGGTCGTTGAATCCCTCAATCCTGGCCGTGAACATTCTGAGCAGAATGGCCTACTTTTCTGGCGGGTCGCGGACGGCCGAAAGATTAAACAGATTCTCCCGTAATCGAAGGGATCTGTTTGTTTAAGCGTTTGGCCCGTTGAGTGCCCAGCGCCGGGTCATCCCTGATGCTGGGCATGCGCGCTCCTATCCAGCTTGAACTGCTGGTCCCGGTTGTCTGATCGTCGCGAGATGCGTGGACAGGTCAGTGAGCAGCAGACGTCGAACTGGCGAAACAGTACTGGATCTTCTTCGGCTTATGGATGCTCAAGTGCGTGAAGCGAGCGGGATGAGCTGAAGCTGCATCCACCGTGCCAGCCCGGCAGGGCGCAACTGCCCCGACACCTTAGAACTCGTTGCGCGCAACCAAGCGCGGATGCTCGGGGCGTGCGCCGATGCGTCCTGCTCGAAGATCCCTTAATGCCCAAAAAATGTTGAAGAACTTGGAAGGGCCAGCTCTTGAACGGGTCGGATTCCCGCTGTAACCACCGCTTCTATGAAGTCTTGATCGTCATCGAGACATCTGTGATCCTCGGTTTTCTCGCTGGCCTCCTCATGATTGCTCTTGGTGCGTCGCCGCTTACCGCAGTGGGCGCTGGTGGCGTAGCGGTCGCCAGTTGTTTTGGCATCGGTATGGGTGCTGCCGCCTATGTCAAGAAGCAGGATGCCTAAGCGCTTCGTGGGGCGGCTCGCTGCCAGCAGTCTGACGTTTATCCGCTTCAGCCGCTGATTACTGCGCCGAACTGGCGTCAGAGCGGGCAGTATGCGAGACGAAGTCCGTCCAAGCCGTGGGAGAGAGCGCAAGCTGCGGGCTCTGCTCGTCCTTGGAGTCCCGGACGCGGATTGTGACAGGGGTGAGGGCGACTTCCACGCAGCTGTCGCCTTCGGAGCCGCTGTAACTGCTCTTGAACCAGGCCATTTCGGACGTGTTGCTGCTCATTGCGCTCCTCGCATTCGCTCCAGCAGGCTCCGGGAGTCCGCTGGGGTGAGAGCCTGCGAGCGCAGTTTCGCATACCGCTGTTGGAGGACGCTGATCTCTTTCCGGTCCGAGATGAGACGGCCGTTCTTCTGCCCCTCCGAGTAGGCGAACCACTGGTTGTCCGGGGTCTCCAGCAGCTGTACCGGCCCGTCCAGCCCCGCATGCGCAGGCTGCCACAACGGCATGACCTGCACCTCCACGTTCCAGTTCCGCTCGATCACGTCCAACAAGTGATCCAGTTGCTCCAGCATGACCTCCTCCCCGCCCGTCCCTCGCTTCAGCACCGCCTCCTCGATGATGAAGTTGAACGCGCACGGCGGCTTCCGCCGCGTCGACAGCAGTTCCCGCCGTGCTAGCCGCGCGGCGATCCGCTCGTTGAGCTCCTCCTCGGACGGCCTTGGCGGCACACTCAACGACACCGCCCGCATGTACGCCTTGGTCTGCAACAACCCCGGCACCACCCGGCATTCGTACGTGTACAGGCTGATCGCGGTCGCCTCCAGCCGCGCCCACTGCCGGAACCAGGCCGCCAGCCCCGGCTGTCGCGCCAGTCGGTCGGCCGCCTTCCGCAGGACACCGGTGTTGCCCAGCGACTCCTCCGCCCGCTCCACGAAGGCCGGGTCCGGCATGCGCCGTCCCAACTCCACCGATGCCACCGTGTGTTTGGAGAAGCGGACCTTCTCGGCCAACTCCGCCCGGCTCAGACCTGCATGCTCCCGCAGTGCCTGGACCACCGCCCCGAACGTCCGTAGACCGTCCGAGGGCTCCGGCTCGCCGCCCGTGCCCGTCCCCACCGTGCTGTCCGCCACCATCGGCCACCTCCCGCGCACCCGCCCCGCTGCACACTTCGAGCCCGCCCATGGTTACGGGACGTGACCGGTACTGTCCAGTCCGTGACCGCGTACGCTGCCGCAGCGTACGCGGTGCACCCCTGGTGAACCGGTGCTCCCGGCCGCCAGATTGGGTCCATGACCACACCCCCCGCACCCCAACAGCCCGTCACCGTACGTACGTTCGCCCAACTTCAGCGTCACCCCGCTCGGCGCCCGTCTCGCCCGTCACCTCGCCCTGAACGAGCTCGACACCTGGGACATCCCGCACGGCTCTGACGTCTCCGACGCGGTGGTCCTGATCGTTGCCGAACTGTCCGCGAACGCCGTGACGCACGGCCGTGTACCGGGTCACCGACACCCGTGCCGAGGCGCGCCCACAGGCGCCCGGTGCCGTAGCCGCGCCGGGGCCGCTCGCCGACACCGGCGTGGGCTCGTCCTCGTCGAGGCGGTCGCCGACCGCTGGGAGGTGCTGTACCGGGAACCCGGCAAGACGGTGCGTGCCGAGGTCGACGTGCCGCGCTGGCGCGCGCTGTTCGAGCGTGTTGAGGACGACTTCTCGTAAGGTGCGACCACCGGACCGCGATAGGCATGGCATCGCAATGCCAAAGGGAGTAGTGACGACATCCATGTCAGGGCTGGAGCACGAGGTCGACCCTCGAGGCGCGCTCTTCGAGAGGCCCGTCGAGGTCGGCACGAACGGGCAGCCCACCGGTGTGGAGCTGGAACTCCCCCCGGACGAGCCGGAGCGCCGGAGTCACCTTGATCCGAAGAACGTGGGCATCGAGACCGTCCCCGCCACCGTCGATCGACTGCTGTCGCGGTATTGGGCCGGTCGCATCGACCTGGCGCCGGACTTCCACCGCAGGGCCGGCATGTGGAGCGACGCGCAGCAGAGCCGGTTCGTCGAGTCGCTGTTGCTGGGCATCCCCGTGGCGCCCTTCCACATGGCGCAGCAGAGCGGGGACGTCTGGTCCGTCGTCCTGGGAGTGCAGGAGCTCACGGCGCTCGCGCGGTTCGTGGGCACGCCACCGGATGAGCTGCCGCCGCTGCGGCTGACCGGGCTGGAGTACATGGGGTCCCTCGAAGGGGCGACGTTTCGGCACCTGTCCGGTCGGATGCGTATCCGACTGCTGGAGGTACCGCTCGTCGTCCACCTGGTCCGGCAGACAACCTCGGACGCCGTCAAGTTCAACGTATTCTCCCGGGTCAGTGCCAGCGGTCCGCAGCTCGCGCCGCAGGAGATCCGGCACGCCATGATGCCCGGCCCGGCCCGTGAGCTGCTCGCGGATCTCGCGGAGCATCCGGCCTTCGGGCAGGCCACCGGGTTCGGAGTGTCCAACGAGCGGATGGCCGACCGGGAGCTGGTGTTGCGCTTCCTCGCGTTCCGGCTCACGGGGCCCTTGGAATACCGGCAGCGCAGGTACGACTTCGAGCAGTTCCTGACCGCCGCCATGCGTCAGGTCAACGAGCTGTCCGAGGAGCAACGGCGAGAGGAGGAGCTGAAGTTCCTGCGCGCCATGGAGACCGCGCACCGGCTGTTCGGGGACCAGGCATTCCGCAGGTCACTGGGGCACAAGCGCAAACTTCCAGTCAATAAAGCGCTGTTCGAAGCCATTGCTGTAAACCTCGCGACCCTCGACGACCATGAACGTAAGCGGCTGGTAGCGTCGCGTGACGAAGTCCGGGCGGGGCTGTTCGCGCACCTCACCGGGAACTTCGCCTTCGAACGCGCCCTGACCGTCGCTCCCGGCGACCCCGACAACGTATGGGCGCGCTTCGATGTGGTGAGAGAGCTCTTCAAGGAGGTACTGCGCGGTGATTGACCGGCTGACGCTGACGAACTTCAAGGCGTTTCAGCAGGCGGACATCCCGCTCGGCCCGCTCACCCTGCTGACCGGACTCAATTCCTCCGGCAAGAGCACGGTGTTACAGGCGCTCGCGCTGCTCAGGCAGTCGTACACCTCCGGCAACCTCGGTTTCCTGGACGAGGAGGCGGGCTTTCTCCTCAACGGCGAGTTCGTCGGGCTCGGCACGGGCCAGGACGTCCTGCACGAGGACTTCACCGGGGACGATCCGTTCATCACCGTGGGGGTGGAAGAGGGGCCGTTCCGCTACGCGTGGACCGTCGACTACGCCCCGGAGGACAACCTCCTGCCCCTGGTGTCCGCCCACCTGCCGGGGTCCGAAGAGGGCTCTCACGCACCCGAAGGCGAAGCCGCTCTGGTGCCGGGCTACTTCACCGACGGCTTCCAGTACCTGCACGCCGACCGCATCACCCCCACCGAGGGCCATCCCCGCGACCACCACATGGCCGTACGGCGGGGATTCCTCGGCGCGCGCGGCGAACACACCGTCAACTTCCTGCGGCACCACGCCCGCGACGCTGTTCCCGAAGGGCCGCTGCGTCACCCCAGGGCTCGCGGTGAACTGCTTCTCGAACAGGTCGCCGCCTGGTTGGGCGAGTTGTGCCCGGGCGTGAACATCGAGACGGCCACGATCGAAGGCATGGACTCCGTCCGCCTGTCGTTCGGCTTCGGCGAGGGAGCCGAGGCCACCCGCCACCGTCACCGCCCCGCCAACGTCGGCTTCGGCCTCACCTACGCCCTCCCTCTTGTCGTCGCCTGTCTGACCGCGCCCCCCGGCAGCCTTGTACTCCTGGAGAACCCGGAAGCACACCTGCACCCGCGCGGACAGACCAAGATGGCCGAACTTGCCGCCGCGGCGGCCGCCCAGGGCGCCCAGCTCGTCGTCGAGACGCACAGCGACCACGTGCTCAACGGGATGCGGCTCTCGGTCAAGCGGGGGCTGCTCGAACCGGAGCAGGCGCTCGTGCACTACTTCCGTGGCAGCGCCGACGGTTCCGGCACCGAAGTGGTCAGCCCGCAGATCGACCGGGACGGGCTGCTCGACCAGTGGCCGAAGGGGTTCTTCGACGAGATGGACGAGGCACTGGACCAGCTCCTCACCTGAGCCGCGCCGTCCGTCCATCGTCACGCACCACGCCATTGCCCAGGGGGGACCTGTGCCGCTGCTGTTCCTGAACGACAAGTCGTACATGACCACCTGTGAGCCCAGGCGTGCGAGCCGCGCCATGACGGAGTTCGTGAAGACCGCGGTGGCCGTATGGAAACTGGACGGCTCGACCATGGTGGTGAGCAAGGTTCCCCTGCCGGAGCTGGAGATCGTCGACGGTTACCCCGTGGGCAAGTGGCTCGGTGACCATAAGGCCAACCCCGAATGGTGGCGTCGGCTGAGGCGACTGCAGACCAAGTCGCCGTACAAGGCCGTCTACCCCGAGGACATGGACAGTCTCGGCGTCGAGTACCAGTACGAGGGTGTCGAGGTCGAAGGGCTGGGCGCGGCCCACCTGATGGGCGGACTCGGCATCTCCCTGCCCGTCCACAGCTGGTGGGAGGCCACCAACCTCACCCTGCGGCGGCTGACGCTGCTCGACGCGGACGAGGAGCCGGTGGGGAGCGATGTCGACGTCCGGCACGTCTCCGGCGAGCCGCACATCGAGGCACACCTCGCCTGGATCAAGGAATGCCGCGACACCGCCGCCAGGACCGGTGCCGAGCTGTGGGAGAAGCGCGACAAGATCTGTCCCAGCCTTCAGTTCCTGGACGGAGCCGAGAAGCAGCTGCGGAAACTGGACCCCGTATCCGTGCCCACCGTCCGCAAGCGACTCCTCGAACTGGAGGAGAAGGTCGCGGAGTGGGCCTCGAACCCGGAACTGCGGCTTCCGGACTGGGGGGACGATGTGCGCGGCGAGCACAAACAGCGGGAACTGCTGTGCTGGTTCACCGACCGGGACGGCGTCTCCAGGCTCTTCGAGTGGCACACCGACTTCCGCCCCGAGCCCGGCCGGATCCACTTCCGGCACGTGAAGGAAGAGCGCACCATCCGCATCGCCCACATCGGCAGGAAGCTCGGCGTCTGAAGCGGCCGACGCGGAGCGCTCCGCTGAGGGTGCCGCAATGTGCCGTCGTTCCGCTGCGGCGCCGTCGTGGCTGGTCGTGCCCGCGTGGCGGTAGCCACACATCGAGCACAGCCTCGCGCCCCTTCAGGGCGTCGCCCAACCGCAGCGGACTTCACACGCCCTAGGGTACGGCGCTCGGGGGAGTCCCTTACGGTGGGTGTGCACATCATGATCCAGCGCTGAAGGGGGACCGCGCGTGCGACCGACACTCGCCGCCGAGCAGGTACGCGCCAGCCTGAGCCAGTACCTGGCGACCACGTACGCACTGGCGGACGAGTCCACGCGGCGGGCCCTGCAGGAGTTCCTCGGCGACCCGGACGACGGCATCTTCCGGGGGCCGTACCTGCGGATCCGCACCCCCTTCCAGACCGCGGTCGACGACGGCTGGAAGCGGCACCTGGAGTGGCACCCCACAGGCTTCCGGCCGCACCGGCACCAGGCCCTGGCCTGGGAGCGGCTCTCCACGCTCCACGGCCGCGCCGAGCCCACGCTCGTCACCACCGGCACCGGGTCCGGCAAGACCGAGTCCTTCCTGATCCCCCTGCTCGACCACTGCCTGCGCCGGCGCGCCGCCGGGCGGGACGGGGTGAAGGCCCTCCTGCTGTACCCCATGAACGCGCTCGCCACCGACCAGGCCCAGCGCATCAACGACCGCCTCGACGGGGACCCGAGGCTGAAGGCCGCCGGCGTACGGGCCGGCCTCTACATCGGCGACACACCCTCGCGCGACTTCAAGGACTCCGCGCCCAGGATCGCCGTCGACCGCGACGAGATCCGGCGCACCCGGCCGGACATCCTCATCACCAATTACAAGATGCTCGACCTGCTGCTCCAGCGGCCCGAGGACCGGCAGCTGTGGCAGGACGCGTCGCTCGCGTACGTCGTTCTGGACGAGTTCCACACCTACGACGGCGCCCAGGGCACCGACGTGGCGATGCTGCTGCGCAGGCTCGGCGCCGTCACCGGGCTGGCCGAGGACGGGCGGCCGCTCGGGCCCGTGTGCCCGGTCGCCACCTCGGCCACCCTCGGCGAGTCCGGCACGGCCGGGGGCACCATGCTGGAGGTCGCCGAGCAGGTCTTCGGCGTGCCGTTCCCGGCCGAGGCCGTGGTGGGGGAGTCCCGGCTCGGCGTGGACGACTTCGTGGGGGAGACCGACTTCTCGCTGCCCTTCCCCTCGCCGCACGACGTCGCGAGTCTCGGGGATCCCACCCGCGACCAGCGCGCTCTGGACGAGCTGATCGCCCGGTTCACCGGGCAGACCGGGCTGTCCTCGGCCGAGCTGGGGGCCAGGCTGCGCCGGCACCGGCTGACCGCCATCGTGCTGGAGATCCTGGACGGCAGCCCGCGCACCATCGCGGAGATCATGGAGTTCCTGCCCCGGCTCGCGCCCCACTGGGGCATGGCCGTCCGGCAGCATCCCCAGACCGCGGCCCAGGCCCTCGCCCGCTACGTGGCGCTGCTCTCCACAGCCCGGAACCCGGACGATCCGAAGCTGCCGCTGCTGTCCATCGAGGTCCACCACTGGGTGCGGTCCGTCTCGCGCGTCCTGCGCGGGATCACGCCCGCGCGGGCCGAGTTCCGCTGGGACGACGAGCGGATCACCTCCTGCGGGCGGCTGGCGGGCAAGGGGCCCGAGGAGCCCGTCGACTCGGCGAGCGGTTCGGTCACGGACGACGCGCCCGTCCCCGCCGACGACAGCGCACCCCGGCCTGCCGAGGTGTTCCTGCCCGCCGTCTTCTGCCGCGAGTGCGGGCGCTCCGGCTGGGCGGCCCTGTCCCCGGAGACGGACGCCGCCGACCTCGACCTGAACGCCACCAAGATCCGCCGCGCCTCGGTCAGCAGGGACAAGCGCCGGGTGCGGAACATGATCGCGGCCACGGAGGCCGAGGCGTACGAGGTGGCCCTGGCCAAGGAGAAGCCGCGCAGCGGGTCCACCGTCATGGTGCTGGACGGCGACGAGGGGCGGCTGCGCCCGGTGTCGCCCGAGACCGACTTCGAGCGGTCGGACGGCGGCACGGGACCACGGGTCGCCAAGGCACTGCACAACGCGTCGTTCGTGGTCGTCGACCTCGGGGGCGACCGGGCCGCCCAGACCGACCAGTGCCCGGCCTGCCGTACCTTCAACGCCATCCGCTACCTCGGTACCGGACTCGCGGCCCTCGCGGCGGCCTCCATCACCCAGCTGTTCACCGGCGGAGAACTGGACGAGAAGCTCAAGGAGAACAAGACCCTCCTCTTCAACGACTCCGTCCAGGACGCCGCCCACCGCGCCGGATACGTCGCCAGCCGCTCCTACACCTTCTCCCTCCGCTCGCTGCTCGCCAGCCGGGTCGACGAGGACGGGTGGAGCACGCTGAGCGACCTGGCGGCGGACATCGTGACAGAGGTCGTCGACAGCAAGAAGGTGCAGGTCGCCGTCGTACCGCCCGACCTGCACGTGTTCCGCGGAGTCGACACGCTGCTGGCCGGGCGCAGCAGGGGATCCAAACCCACGTGGCAACTCATCGCCGAGCGGCTGGCGTTCGTGGCCGTGATGGAGTTCGGACTGCGGTCACGGCAGGGCCGCACCCTGGAACTGACCCGGACCGTGGCCGCCGACGTGCCGCTCGCCGACCCGGACGGCGTTGCGGAGATCGTCCGGGAGCTGCTGCACACCACCCCGGGTGACATCGCCCTGCCGGACGGATCCGTGCCGGGCCCCGACCAGTTCGTGGGGTACGTCCGCGGGCTCCTGGAGCGGCTGCGCACACGGGGCGCGATCCGGCACGCGTGGCTGGACCCCTGGCTCGACGAGGCGGGCGTACGCCGCTGGCAGATCACCGGGGGGCGGCGGCCGGGGATGCCCGCCTTTCCGCGCGGAGTCTCCGCGCCCGCCTTCCTGCTCGGCAGTCCCAAGAAGGGCAGTGACGACTTCGACGTGCTCACCGGCCGCCTCGGCTGGTACCAGGACTGGACCATGCGCGCCCTGGGCCTGCGCAACCGGGACTCGGCCAACGACTTCCTCGTACGGCTGCTGCCCGCCCTCGTCGAAGCGGACGTCCTGTCCGCGCGCACCGCCGGCGACGGCAGCACGCGTATCTACGGACTCCAGCCCGGCCACGTCCGCGTCCGCAAGCTCGCCGACGAGGTCGTCGCCCAGGCGGGCGTCCGCTGCGACCGCTGCTCCTGGCAGCGGACCGTCCACCCCGACTTGATCGACCACTGGCACGGACAGACCTGCCCCCGCTACCAGTGCCGGGGAGAGCTGCGGGCAGGCGAAGAGACCGTCCGCCGCCGGGACTTCACCGAGGACTTCTACCGGCACATGTACCGGCACGCCGGCGTGTTCACCATCAACACCGCCGAGCACACGGGCACGTTGGACCGCCGCAAGCGGGAGGCCGTCGAGAAGGCCTTCCGGGAGGGCACCGACGTCCACTACGCCAACCCGCAGGTGCTGTCCTGCACGCCGACCCTCGAACTCGGCATCGACATCGGCGACCTGTCGGCCGTGGTGCTGGCCTCGCTGCCCAAGGGGCCGGCGAACTACGTTCAGCGGGTGGGCCGCGCCGGGCGCTCCACCGGAAACGCCTATCTGCTCACCATGGTCGACCGGGGACCACGCGACCGGTACTACCTGGAAGACCCCACGCAGATGATCGCCGGCGAGATCCAGCCCCCGGGCTGCTATCTCTCGGCGGTGGAGATCCTGAGGCGCCAGTACCTCGCCCACCTGCTCGACGTCGTCGCGGCCGGACAGCTGCCGTCGCCGGACAGTGACGGGACGCCGCTGCGCCCGATGCCCCGCCGGGCCGAGGAACTCTTCGACGGCTCGGGCTGGCTGACGGAATTTCAGCAGGCCGCGCTGGCCGACGGGAAGCGGCTCGTCAAGCGATTCCTCAAACTCTTCCCGCCGTACGACGAAGAACGCGGCACCGGCCTGAGCCCCGAAGCCGCCACCGCCGTCGAGGAGTTCGCCACCGAAGGACTGGCGGGCGCCCTGGACAGGGCACGCCGACAGTGGAACCTTCGGCGGAGCGATCTCCAGCACCGCAGCAAGGAGATCCGGGGGGCGCTGGACGAACTCGTCGCGGGTGACCCCGAGCACGAGAAGCAGGGCCGGGAACTGCGGGCCGAACTGCGTGCCGTGGGCAGGAGCGGCAGGGACGTCAGCACCGGCACCGCGCACGCGGCCCTCGTCGACCTGGGCCTGCTGCCCAACTACAGCCTCGTCGACTCCACCACCGAACTCGAAGCCACCCTCCTGTGGAAGGAGGAGGAGAACGGAGAGACGCGGCACAAGAGCAAGGTGCTCAGGTACGACCGCACCGCACGGTTCGCGCTGGAGGACTTCGCGCCCGGCAACTACTACTACGTCCAGGGCTACAAGCACCGCATCACCGGCCTCGACCTCGGCAGCCCCAAGCGGCCGGCCTGGCTGTGGTGGCGCATCTGCCCCGACTGCGGATACGTCCGCACCCACCAGGCCCAGCAGGACCCCGCCCGCTGCCCGCGCTGCCGCTCCGCCGCCATCGGTGACGTCGGCTGCCTGCACAAGGTGCTCGTGCCGCACCGCGTCCACTCCCGGGACCAGCGCGACGACGCCCGGGTACGTGACGACACCGACGAGCGGGAACGGCGGCACTACACCGTCGTACCCGCCGTCGACATTCCACGGGACAGAGTGGTCGAGGCGCACAAGCACAAGAAGGCCACCTTCGGCTGGGAGTTCACTAGGGACGCGGTCGTGCGGCACCTCAACGTCGGCGCTGCCCGGGTGGACGCCGTCACCGACGAGGCCTTCGCGGGGCGACAGGTACGGCTCAACCCCTTCTGGGTGTGCGACTCGTGCGGTCACGCCGATCCGGACGGTGGCCCGGCCCAGGAGGACGCGCTGATCCCGGCCAAGGCCACCAAGTACCACCGCCCGTGGTGCCCGAGACTGCGCGCCGGCCTGCCGGACTCGCGCTCCCGGCAGCAGGGCATCCGGCTGCTGCTCGCCCACGAACTGCGTACGGAGGCCCTGCGCATCCTCATCCCCGCCGTCACCGCCCACACCCAGGAGCGGCTCGTCTCCTTCAAGGCGGCGCTGCTCGCGGGCATCGCCCGCTCCTACGGCGGCGACCCCGACCACCTGGACGTGGTCACCGACTCCATGCCCGACGCGGAGAGCGGCGACCCGGACGTGCGCCGCCACTTCCTCGTCCTGTACGACACGCTCCCCGGCGGCACCGGCTACCTGCACCGCCTCGCCGGGCCGGACGGCCTGCGGGACGTGCTCTCCCTCGCCCGGCGGGCCATCGAGACCTGTGTGTGCCGGGACGAGGGGCGCCCCGCCTGCCACCGGTGCCTGCTGCGCCACGTCGCCGACAGCGAGTACGAACTGGTCTCCCGCGAGGAGGCCCTCGACATGCTCGGTGAGCTCTTCGGCCCGGACGGCGACCGCTGGATGTCGGAGCCCGTCGACGACACCCAGGACATCACGCTGGTGCCCCAGGTCGAGAGCGAGCTGGAGGCCCTCTTCCGGCGCGGACTGCTGAAGTGGGCGGGCCGCGACGACGTGGACGAGGCGAGCGTCAGGACCGCGATCACACCGGACGGTGAACGCAGCACCGAACTGCGCCTGACCGCGCCCGACGGGACCGTCACCCGATGGCAGATGGAGGCGCAGTACGACTGCGGGTTCACCCGCCCCGACGTCGTGTTCCGGCGGTTGGACCAGGACGAGCCGCGCGTCGCCGTGTACCTCGACGGCTACCGCCACCATGCGAGCCCGGCACGCAATCGAGTCGCCGGTGACGCGGCCAAGCGCACCAGGCTGCGGGCGCTCGGCTGGCAGGTGTTCCAACTGACGTGGGATGACGTCCAGGTGTGGACCGGGCGGCGCAAACCGCCCGCCGACCCGGTCTGGACGCCGTACCAGAACACGGCGCAGAAGACCGCCCTCGACATCCACCGGCGGCTGCACAGCGGCGACACCCGGGACCTGCCCCGCTTCGTGTGGGCGAACCCGGTCGACACACTGATCGGCTATCTGGCCCGGCCCGAAGCGGAGTTGTGGCGCCGCCGCACCCAGAGCGCGCTCGCCGGGTTCGCCGCCGTGGCCGCCACCAGCCGCGCTCTCGCCGACGGGCCCGCCATCGTCGAGCGGATCGGCGAGGCCCTGCACGGGCAGCGACTGGCCGGTGGCAAGGGCGCGGTACAGGTGATGGCGACCCGGGACGCCAGTGGCTGCCCGCTGACCATCGCCCTCGACCTGCGCCGCGGCCAGGCCGGTGCCGTCTGGTCGGCGGCCACCGTGCTCGACGACAGCCCGGAGGCCATGGCCGACGAGGCCGCTCACCGGCGGCGCTGGCAGGCATGGTTGTACTGGACGAACCTGCTGCAGTTCCTCAACGAGGGAGACGGCGACGGGGCGCAGCTCGTGGCGAGCACGCTGTCGGAGTTCGACGCGGCGGAGCTGGCCGTCAGCGGCGGGGGAGGATGGCTGACCTCGCAGCGTAGGGCGGCCGCCGCCGAACACGAGGGCGGAGCCGGACCTGTGCCCGAGGCACGGCCTGTCGCCGAGCCCGGGACCGTACGCGATCCGGCCTGGTCCGAAGTCATCGAATATCTCGTCCCCGAGGAGCGGGGGCTGGTCGAGCTCGCGGGCGCTCTGGCGGACCGGGGCGTGCCCGCTCCCGAAGGGGGCTACGAACTCGGCGCCGCCGCCTGGGCCGCCGAACTCGCCTGGCCCGACCGGCGGGTCGCGGTGATGCTCGCCCATCGGCCGCCCGTCGGTGAGACCGAGGACATCGAGGCGAAGCAGCGCGACGAGGCCTACGCCGAGGCGGGCTGGCAGGCCCGCACAGCGACCGAGTGGGACGCCGGGGAGCTGGCCGGACTGCTCCTGGACGACCGTGACCCGCACGAGGACCACGAGGACAAGGAGCACGACGCATGACCGGGGGCGCCACGCTGCGGCTGTTCGACAAGGCGGAGCGGGAGATCGCAGCCCTGGACACGAAGACCGTCGAGGCGGTCTACCGGTTCCAGCGCGACTTCCGGCGCAACCCCCACGAAGGCGTCTTCCCCCGGCAGCAGTTGCGCGGCGACGGCCGCCTGTGGGCCGTCGCCCTCGCCCCGGACTCGGATCACCGGGCGTTGCTGCTGCGGCTCGCCGAGGACGACTGGCTGCTGATCTCGGTCAAACACCGCGACGAGGTGCGCCAGTACGCCGACCGGCTCGCCTACGGCATCAACCAGATCACCGGCGCCATCGAATACGTCGACCTCCAGGCGGTGGAGAACGACGTTCAGGGTGCCATCGTTCAAGGTGCCGCCGCGCCCGCTCAACCGGCCCAGGACACACCGCTGTTCGCGGATCTGGGCGCGCAGAAGCTGGCCGAGTTGGGTGTGGCCCAACCGCTCATCCCGATCGTCCTGAAGCTCACCACGGACGACGAGGTCAGGGCCCTCGCCCAGTACGCCCCGCGCCACACCGGCGAGGTGCTGCTCCGGCTGCGCGACGGCTCCTCGTACGACGAGGTGAGAGAACAGGTCACCAAGCCGGTCGAGGTCGAGCAGGACAAGCTGGACCCCGACGACTGGCAGTCGGCCGCGGGGCGTTCCCAGGCCGTCGTCATCACCGATGACGAGTCGTTGCAGAGCATCATCGAGGAAGGAAACTTCGGCCGCTGGAAGGTCTTCCTGCATCCCACCCAGGAGAAGCTGGTGCGCCGGGAGTACTCCGGTGCTGCCCGGGTCAGCGGCGGCCCCGGAACCGGCAAGACCATCGTGGCGCTGCACCGGGTGAAACACCTGGTCGACCGGCTCGGACCCGGCCACACCAAGCCGGTCCTGCTCACCACTTTCAACAAGAACCTCGCCGCCGACCTCCGGGCCCGACTGCTGTCGCTCGGCGGTCCACAGACCGTGGCCCGCGTCGACATCGTCCACGTCGACCAACTGGCCACCCGTGTGGTGCGGGAAGCCGATCCGGGCAATGCCAAACGGCGTATCGAGGACACTCAGGCACTCAAGGAATGGCGTGCGCTCCTCGTGGAGGCCGGAGAGCACCGCTTTGACGCTGAGTTCCTCTGCGACGAATGGAACCAGGTGATCCTCGGGCAGGCCGTGCGCTCCCGCTCCGAATATTTCGTCGTCCGCCGGGCGGGGCGAGGCCGCACTCTCAACAGGGCCGATCGTGCGCAGGTCTGGCAGCTCGTGGAACGCTTCACCCAACGGCTGGAGCTGAAGGGGCTGGAGACCCACCGGCAAGTCGCCGAGCGAGCGGCCCGGCTGGAGACCGACCGCAAGACGAAGATCGACAAGCGTCAGCAGCAGAAGGACGAGCGCGACGGACTGGCCAACGTCCACGTGGAGTCCGGCTCCGGGGCCTTCCTGCGCTACCGCTACCGGCACATCGTCGTCGACGAAGCCCAGGATCTGAGCCCGGCCCACTGGAAGATGCTCCGCGCGATGGTCCCGGTCGGCGCGAACGACATCTTCCTGGTCGGTGACACCCACCAGCGGATCTACGACAACCAGGTCACCCTTGGCAGCCTGGGCATCAACATCAGGGGCCGGTCCTCCCGGCTCACCCTCAGCTACCGCACCACCCGGGAGATCCTCCGTGATGCGACGCGGGTCATGGACGGCACAGAGTACGACGACCTGGACGGCAGCGCGGACAGCCTGAAGGACTACCGTTCGGTGCTTCATGGTAGGCGCCCGGTGCTACGCGGCACCGGCAGCTGGGACGAGGAACTCGACGCGATCGCCGAGCAGGTGAGGGAATGGCATGACATCCCGCGTGAATCCGTGGCGGTCTGCGTCGCGACGAACGAGATGGCCTCGGACGTGGAGAGGCGGCTCGCGCGGCACGGGATCAGCTCCACGGTGATGACCCGGGACGGGCTGCCGCGAAACGAAGGCGTGCACATCGGAACGATGTACCGGTTCAAGGGACTCGAGTACCAGCGCATGATCATCGCGGGTGTCTCCGAAGGGCTGGTCCCGCGTTCGTCCGTCGACGCGTGGGCACAGTCCGACCCGCTCCGCCACCAGCGCGAACTGCAGCGCGCCCGATCGCTGCTCTTCGTCGCCACGACGAGGGCCCGCGATGCCGTGGCGGTCTTCTGGCACGGGGAACCCAGTCGATTCCTTGCACCGTTGGGCGTCGTGACCGAATAGGTACTCTTTCGAACATGTCCGCTCAGTGCCACCGTTTCGTCAGAAACGGACACCGGGGGCGGGCATGGCGGCGTTACCTTCGTACATTCCGGGACTGCCTGTGAAGGACGCGGCGCTGGCAGGGTTCCAGCACGTCGACATTCCCGACAAGATGCGGGTGCAGCCACTGTGGACGATTCCGCCGCAGGGTGGGCAGGATGATGAACTGGCGGCGTATCTGAGGGGAAAGGCGCAGAACCTCCGCGATGGTCCCGGACTGCATCCGGGGTGGCTCGACGCGCGCAACGCCGAGGACGCGCTCGACCTCGTCGTCCTGCACGTGTGGGAAGAGGTCTGCGCGACCTTGATGGGAACGGAGTTACGACCGGTCACGGGCCCGGAGCGTGACCCGGCACAGCAGTCGGCCGCTGCCGAAACCGCTCAGCAGTGGGGCAACGGGCTAGGCGTCCGGATCCGGCTCGGCAACGCACCGGATGTCGACCTGCCACCGCGGTCTCGTGAACTGCTGGGGCGGCTGCGAGGCCATGGCCTGGAGCTGGATCTTCTCCTGGATCTGTACGAGGTCGGCAGTGCCGACAACGGCATGACCCGAGCCCTCTCCGGCTGGCGTGAGTTCGGTGCTTTGGCCGGGTGGCGGACCGTGGCGCTGCTGGGCGGCTCCTTCCCTTGGGGAGCCAAGCAGCTGAAGGACCATGACTTGACCGTGTGGCCGCGCCTGGAGTGGCAGGTGTGGGAGGGAGTACGGGACCTACTCGGGGATCGCGGCGTTTGCGTCGCCTTCGGCGACTACTCGACTGTCCATCCCCGAACCGGCGACGCCCCGCCCGCACAACACCCGTTCATCTATGAGAAACCCCGGTACACCACGGCCGAACACTTCCTCATCGGCAAGGGGAAGCTGAGAGGAAGCGGCGAGGAGAGTCGTATGCAGACTCTCGCCGCACGTATCGTCGGCGACCCCGAATTCCGTACGTCCCACAGCGCGGGCGAGCTATGGCTGCAAGCCCAGGCCGCCCCTGACGTCACCACCAACCCCGGGAGTCCGGCGGTGTGGGTTCAGAAGGGGCACGTCCAGCACATCACCTTTCTGGCCGGCCAGATGAACGAGCCGGACCACTGATCCGCCCCTCAAACGCGACGCCCCCTCGGCACCAGCGCAGCGTCCTCGGCGTACACCTCGCGGAGCGCGCCGCACTGCTTGTTCTTGCCCGACTTGGGGTCGGGCTTCCACTCCGGACAGGCCCACGCCCAGTAGTGCGACTTGCCGTTGCCCTTCCCCTTGGCGCTGTACTTCCTGACCTCCATGTCGACGTGGCACTTGGGACAGCGCACGGGGCGCGAGAACTGCTCGGCGTGTTCGTGCTCCAGCAGGGAACGTGCGAAGCGGGAGCCACGGAAGCGGACCATGACCTCGCGCCGCGCGCCGCCTCCTGTGGGAGTGGAAAGGGTGTTGAGGCTTCCGAGGAAGGTCGTCCGGTCGTCCACGACCAGGATCTTCTGGTGCATGGTCCTGATACGGACCACCCGGCTCACGGCTGCGATCAGTTCGGGCAGTCGCCGCTCGGCGTCCTGCGCGGTCCGGGGATCGTGCAGCTGCTGCTGCAGCCCCTTGTCGGAGTCCTCGACGACGAACACGACGACGTGTACGCCACGTTGACGCGCCGCGTGCAGATGGGGGAGGACCTCCCAAAGGCGTTTGTAGTACCACGGTGCCCACAGCCACACGGTGTGCCGGGCGCTGTCGATGGCTTCGAGTGCGGCGGGGAAGTAACTGTGTTCGTCGTAGATCGCGTCCCATCGCACATGGCCGTCGAACGCCTGCCAGATCTCGTGCTGGACGGGCGTGAACTCCTGGGGCACGTCCAGCTCGTCCAGGCCGAGCAACTGCGCCGCTCGTACGCCGAGGATGCGTCGCTCCGGGCCAGGCGTGGCCAGCTCCCGCACATGAGCGAGGACCGTGCCGTGATGCGCGCGGGATACGGCGGCCCAGGAAGCGATGATGTAGACGCGTCGCCTGGCCCTGGTCGCCCCTACGTTGAACAGACGTGCGCCGTCCCGGTTGAAGGCGTCGACGTCGTCCATCCGCCCCTTGACGGTCCAGCCGGGACGCCGGCCGTCCTCCACGAGGTCGAGGACCACCACGTCGAACTCCCGGCCCTGGAAGCGGTGGGCCGTGCCCACCTCGACCGCGGGTGAGCGGTTCAGGCTGTCCTGATCGGCCAGCCAGTCGTGAGTGATGTCCGCCTGTGCCCTGTAAGGGGTCACGATGCCCACGGACTCACCCTGGTCACGGTGGTGCTCGGCCAGCGCCTACGCGATCACGCTGCCCACGGTCCACCAGCGGCCCGACCCCTTCTTGGGCGTACGGACGAGACCGAGTCCGCCGTCATCGAGCTGATCCGTGGTGATCAACACGATCTCGGGATCCGCGTCTCGATCCCGCGCAGCCACTCCGGAGAGGAGCCGCGGACCGTCCGCGCGATCGCTGCCATACGCGATGTGGTTGACCAACTCCGTCACGTCAGGGCCGAACCGGTGCGTAGTGAGCAGCGCCGCGCAACCGTGGTGCGCCCGGGCCGCGTCCGGCGTACGGATACCGACGAGTTCGAAGCAGTCGCGCGTCAGCCAGCGAGCGAGGTGCTCCTCCTTGGGTGTCCGCTTGTGCTTGACAGCACCCAACTGGCAGAAGTCGCCCAGCAGTACGGCTGTTTCCTTGGCCTTGGCAACTGCCACGACTATGTCCGGCAGCGACGCTGCCGCTGCCTCGTCCACCAGGACCACGTCGTACGGTTCCTCGGCCACCGTCTTGTGGATGCGTGTACGAGCCGGAGTCGTCGCCACGACACGGGCCCCGCGGATGATGTCCGGCTCGGCCCGCGCCCGCAACCGGTCGAGCTCCTTGAGGAGCTGTTCATGGCGCCGCTCAAGGCCTCGGCACTGCTCCACGAATGGCTCGGCCTCTCGCGTCAGCCTCCGCCTCTCCTCGTCGAGCCCGGGCAGACCCGCTCGCCCCGCCGCGTCGACCGTGGCCCGGTCGTCGGGCAAGGGACGCGGATACTGCTCCTGGGCTGTGGCGAGTTCGGTGACAGCCCTTGCCAGCTCGCCTTCCGCGGCCGACAACTGCGTAAGCGCATTGCCCTCCTCCTTGCGAGCGAGTTCCACGGCGTCCACGCGTCGCGTCACCTGGGCGTCGTCGACAGGGGAGGCGGCCACACGCGCCGCACGGATCTGCGGCTGAAGGATGCTGCGCTGCCGCTCGTACTGCGTCATCGCTTGGGATGCCGAGGCGACGGCCTGCTGCCAGGCAGTGTCGAGGGTCGAGGCCAGCAGGCCGAGTTCATTCCGACGCGCCTTGGTACGGCGCCGGGCACGTAGACCCTTTTCCTGCTTCAGGGCGCCGAGTTCGAGTTGGACCTCACTGAGCCGGCGCTCGGCGCTTCGGGCAGCGGACTGTGCTTGAAGGGTCTCGCTCTCCATGCCGTCGAGGACACGCTGCAGCCGCGCCGCCTCGTCGAGCAGCGCTCGCTGCGGGGCAAGGGCCTCCAACGCCTCCAGGTGCTGCCGCGTGAGGGCAGCGCAATGGTCGTATACGTCTGTTGCGGTGGTCACCGCCGTTCGTATGTCGTCGGTCTTCTCGGCGAGCTCGTCGAGAAGGCGGCCGTTCGCCAGCCGCTGCTGAGCCTGGCGGTAGGCATTGGGGTCATACCCGGAAAGCAGGTGGCCGAGGTCGCGGAGCCTGGTGAGCAGGGGCGAGTTCATGAGCTCGATCGGCTCGGCCTCGGCTTTAGCACGCTTGCTCTCGGTCTCCTCCAAGCGCGCTCGCACCAACAACGGCAACGAGACCCGCGCGTCCTCGGCCACGGAAGCCAGGTGGGGTGTGCCGACCCTGACCATCTCCCCGGGCTTCAGACCCGTCCTGGTCCGGACGGCACCCTCGAGTGCGTTGTCCACGGCGATGTTCGTACCGGAGACCAGAAGCACCCGCTTGCCCCTGGTCACCAGATCGTCCAGCGCACGTTTGAGGACGGTCGTCTTGCCGGTGCCCGGCGGGCCCCAGACCATCCGGACGCCCGGGGTGGTGCAGGCCAGGTATGCCTGTGCCTGTGCTCCCTGGAGCACTCCTCCGCACGCGGTGCTGGTGGGCGGAGCGACCTGGTCGAGACGGCCGGTGACAAGGCGTTCCGCGAGGCCGGGGTGCCCCATCGCGGTCAGCGCCCCGTGGAGGGACCTTTCCAGAAAGTCGGGCGGACGGCCGATCGCCCACAGCCCGAGCCCGGTCCTTGGCGCGTGTGCGCCGACCTGGAGTTTCAGACGTTCCGGTTCCACCCTGTACGAGATCACCCGGTAGCAGGTGTCACCCGTGCTCGGCGAGCCAGTTCCCGGTGCCAGACAGAGGTCTGTGAGGTCGTCGGGGTCGATCGAGCGCTCGTAGGTGGGCAGGGCGTACCAGCCGTCTTCGAGGCGGCTTACATCGCCGTGGTATTTGAACTTCCCGTCAGCGGAAGGGGATGACGCCGCAGTTCGGTCGCCGAAGAGACGTGAGACTGCCTGCGTCATCTCTTCGAGCCAGCGCGCCACACAGCCTCCCCGATCCCAGTGAGATGAACATGATCGGTTTGAGGAGCATGGGATGTCCAGAGCGCACCGATGTGCTGGCGGGCGCAAGGCGGCAGCCTGGCGGAAAGCGATCGGACCGACCGTCCTTTGAGGCGGAATGCCTTGCACTGGTCTCCGATTGCGTTCATAAAGAACGCGCATCTCCCGCCAACCGTCACACCCCCGAAATGCAACCGTCCCATTCCCTCCAAGGTCGCGACCTACCGTGGAGACCACAGGCCGCACCCATACGGCCCACCCCAGCCCGGCCACCGTCGCCCGAAGGCTCACCCCTGCCCTCGACGAGACGACAGGAGCCCCGTGTCGCGTTCCGTTTCCCTGACCCTTCCGCCCTGGCTCGCCCACACCCTCCGTGCCCAACGGGGGCCGGTGCCCTGGAACGCGGTCGTGCGGGGCGCCCTGTCCGCCGGGCCGTTGCTTCTCGTCGCCGTGCTCATCGGCCGTACGTCCCTCGGTGTCGTCGCCGCCATCGCCGCCATGCTCGCCGGGATCAACGACCGGCCCGGCAGTCGGCGGGCCTCGGTGAAGCGGCTCGGGGTGCCCGCGCTCGCGGGGGCGGGCGGGCTGCTCGTGGGGACGTATGCGGGGGATCATGTGGGGGCGGTGGTGCTGACAGTCGTCCTCACCCTCGTCGGGCTGGTCGCCGGGAGTGTCAGTGCCGTGGGGCCCGTCGCCTCCGGGGCCGGGACCCAGATGCTCGTCGCCTCCGCCATCGGGGCCGGGATGCCGCTGCCCGAGTCCGGCTGGCAGCGGGCGCTCGCCTTTCTCGTGGGGGCCGGATGGCTCATCGCCCTGCGGCTGGTCCTGCCGACCCCCGGTGCCCTCGCCGGCGACTTCCGGTTCGACGGGGAGCGGCAGGCCGTCGCCGCCGTATACGACGCCGTGGCGGACCTTCTCGACGCCGCAGGGGCCGATGACGCCATGGCCCGGCGCGCCGCTCTCACCGCCGCCCTCGATCACGCGCAGGACGCCCTCGCCGGGCCCCGGCTGCGGCGCTACGCCAGTTCCTCGGCCGAGCGGCGGCTGCACGCGCAGTACGCCGCCGCGCTGCCGCTCGCGGAGGCCGCGACCGCGTTGGCCTGGGCCGGGGAAGCGGTGGCCGGGCGGGCGTCCGAAGGGCCCCGGCGGCTCGCCGCCGCCGTGCGCGACAACACACACACCGGGCCGCTGCCCGCCCCCACCCGGTCGGCGCCCGCTCTGCGGGCCCTCGACGACGCCCTCCTCCACGCCGCAGAGGCCTTCGACCGGGCCAAGGGCACAGACCTGCACACCCGCAGGCGCACCGCCAGGAGCCTGCTGCGCACCGTCTTCGGGGCAGGGGGACGTGAGTACGGCCTCCGCGTCGCCCTCTGCTTCGGGGCCAGCGTCGCCGTCGCGCAGGCCCTGCACCACTCCCGCTGGTCCGGGCAGCACGAGCACTGGTACTGGCTGCCCGCCACCGCCGTCTTCCTCGTCAAGCCTGACCTCGGACCGCTCGTCTCGCGTGTGCTGTGCCGTGCCGCCGGGACCGTCCTCGGGGCCCTCGTCTTCGCCGGGTTCGCCGTCGTGCTGCCCCGGCCGGAGGGGCTCATCGCGCTCGTGGCGGTCAGCGGTGCCCTCATTCCCGTCGCCACGCGGCACTTCGCCGCGCAGACCGCCGTCGTCACCGTCCTCGTCCTGGCCCTGGTGATGGTCGGTGGCGAGCCGCAGGCCTCAGCCAGCCGGATCCTGGAGACGCTGCTGGCCTGCGCGATCGTGCTGATCGTGGGGCATTTGCCGATGCCGGGGCAGCGGGGCGGGGGCGTGCGCGCCCGGCTGGCCGCCGCGAGCAGCGCCGCTCAGGCGTACCTCGTCCACGTCCTGCGCGAGGCCGACGGGCGTGTCATGAGCAGCGTCAGCCCCAGCGGCAAGACCGGCGTGAGCCCCGGCAGCAAGGCGGCCGGCGTGAGCCCCGGCAGCAAGGCGGCCGGCGTCAGCCCTGGCACCTTGGACGGCGTCAGCCCCCGCACCAAGACCGGCGTCAGCCCCCGCACCAACACCGGCGCCAGCCCCCGCACCAACACCGGCGCCAGCCCTCGCACCAAGACCGGTGCCAACATCAGCTCCGACGCCGGCGCTCCCACCCACTCCGACGCCCGCGCCGTCCGCTGGACCCTCCGCCGTGAGGCCTACCGCACCCTCGCCGAGGCCCGTACCGTCATCTCCCTCGCCGCAGCCGAACTCCCCGCTCTCGCCCGGCACTCGGAAGGCGCGGACGAGATCGTCGCCGTCCTGGAACGGCTCGTCGACACGACCACCGCGTGTGCCGTTGACCTCGACGACTCCGGCCGGCTCACGCCCCGGCACACCGAGCGGCTCGCCGAACTTCTCGACGAACTCGCGGGGCACCGCGAGCGCGTGGGTCTACGGCTGCCCGAGCTGCCCCTCGCCATGTAGCCGACCGAGCTGCCCCGCTTGGTCCAGCACCGTGTGCACCAACGCCGTCCCCGGCCCGGTCCTGCCACCCGGTCCCGGCGTGTGCCTGACATCCTCCGGCCGCAGTTCGCCGCCGCAGTGCGAGCACGTCACCCGTGCCTCGGCCGTGTGCCCGCACGTCTCGTGGACGAGCACCAGGGGCGGGCCCGCCACCGCCCGGTGCCGGTCGCCCCACGTCAGCAGCGTCAGGACGACGCCGTACAAGTCCCTCCCGGCATCCGTCAGGACGTACTCGTACCGCACCGGACGCTCCTGGTACGCCACCCGTTCCACGACTCCCTCGGCCACCAGGTGGTCGAGCCGGTCCGCCAGGACGTTGGTGGCGATGGCCAGGTCGGCGCGCAGGTCCTCGTAGCGGTTCAGGCCGAGGAAGAGGTCGCGCAGGATGACGACCGTCCACTGGTCCGCGAGGACGGCCGCGGCTCGCGCGACCGAGCAGTGCATCCGCGCGAAGCGTTCACCTTTCATGCCGCCACGGTAGTCCCTTGCAAAGCGCAAGGGAGCCTCCTAGCCTCCCTGTAGCGGGTTACTTGCAAATGACAAGTCACCCGATGTCCGGGGTGATGCCCGGAGCCATGCCCGGAACGCTGCCTGAAGTGAGGGGCCCGCATGTACCACGCCATCGTCCGCCGCAAGGTCCGCAACCTCTGGCGCACCGTCGGCAGCGGTGCCGGCGGCTACCGGCAGGCCGTCGCCCTCGCCGCCCCCGACGTGCGCTTCCGCTTCCTCGGCGACACCCCTATGGGCGCCGATCTGCGCGGCCGGGAGGCATTCGCCGACTGGTTCGAGCGGTTCGAGCGTACGTTTCCCGGGCTCCGGCTGACCCTTCAGGACCTCGTCGTCCAGGGGCCGCCCTGGAACACCAGCGTCGTGACGCGACTGACCGTCCGCGGCACCCTCGCGGACGGCAGCGCGTACGAGAACGAGGCCATGCAGTGGGTACGGCCGCGCTGGGGGCGCATGATCGAGGACACGGTCCTGGAGGACATGCTGCGGCTCGACCAGTCGTATCGGAAGCAGACCGCGGCTCGCGCTAGCTGACCCGCACCCACACCGGTGCGTGGTCCGACCCCGCCGCTCCCCGGCGCTCCCGCGGATCGGTCCCCACCGACGGCAGCCGTGGCATCCCCTCGTCGGGCAGCCCCGTCCCCGCCTCCGTCACCCGGTGCACCAGGCGGTGGCTGACCAGGACGTGGTCGATCAGCTCGCGGCGCCCGGAGTTGACGCGGGAGTAGCGTCGCTCGGCGGGGATGAGCGGGGCCACGTTCCACAGACGGGTGGCGTCGCCCTTGTCGGGTGCCTCGTACCCGGGTGTGCCGATCTCGGAGCCAGGTGGGCCGAGCAGGATCTGCGTGGTCGCCGCCTGCACCTCGTCGTTCAGGTCGCCCAGTATCGCGACGTCCCGGGCGCGCCCGTCACCGGCCAGCAACTCGTCGGCGAGTGCGCGCAGTGCCGTCGCCTCGGCCGTGCGCCGGTACAGGGCGTACGCGCCGTACCGCGCCCGCTCGCCCTCGTCGCGCGGCTGGAACCGCCCGCGCGGATACGACAGCAGCTTCGACTTCAGATGCGCGACCGCCGCCCGCAACGGCCCGCTCCCGGTCGCCGCCTCCACCGCCAGGAAGCCGCGGCCCGACTCCGCCACCGACACCCCCTCGTCGTCCGCCTGCACCGGCCGTAGTTTCTCCGGGAACGCGCTGGTGTCGGACAGCACCTCGAACGGCGTACGACCGAGGAAGCCGACCCGGATGCCCCGGCTGTCCGCGCGCCGGGATAGGGCCAGATGCCAGTCGCCGTCCAGCATCCCGGCCAGATCCCGCAGCGCCTCGGGCTCGCCGACCTCCTGGAGGCCGAGCAGCGTCGGGTCGAGTTGGTCGATCACTGCGGCGAGGGCGGCGAGCTTCGTCTCGTAGGCGGCCTTGTCCTTGGGGCCGAACGGGTCGCCGGGCCGGTACAGGTTCTCCAGGTTCCAGGTGCCTATGAGCATGCCGGGCTCCTTCCAGAAGCCGTCGGGCAGCGGGCGGTGGTGAGGCCAGGGTGCCCGTACGGGCCGCCCCGGGACAGAGCCGCGACGGGATGCGCGGTTCGGCTCACGCGAGCCCATGACGGCGTCGTACGTTGGCGTGATGACGCCCTCTCCCGCAGAGAAAGCCGCCGAGAACGCCGCAGGGAACGCCGAAGGAACCGCCGATCTCATCATCACCGGCTGCACCGTCCTCGTGCACGACGACCAGGAGCGGATCGGGTTCGAGGAGGACGCCGCGATCGTCGTACGGGACGGAGTCGTGGAGTCCGTGACGACCGCGGCCGCGGTGGCGAACCGCCCTGCCGCCGAACGCATCGACGCGCGCGGACAGCTCGCCATGCCGGGGCTGATCAACTGCCATACCCACGCCCCCATGGTCGCCCTGCGCGGTCTCGCCGAGGATCTGCCGACCGAGGAGTGGTTCAACGACGTCGTCTGGCCCGTGGAGTCCAACCTCACGGAGAAGGACGTGGAGTTGGGGGCGCGGCTCGCCTGCGCCGAGATGATCCGCGGTGGCGTCACCTGCTTCGCGGACCACTACTTCAGCATGGACGCGGTCGCCGCCGTCGTCGCCGAGTGCGGGATGCGGGCCCACCTCGGCGAGGCCTACTTCTCCTCCCAAGGGCCCGAAGGCCGGGAGAAATCACTGGAGTTCGCCCTACGGCACCGTGATGGCGCCGACGGCCGCATCACCACCGCCCTCGCCCCCCACGCCCCCTACACCGTGGACGACGCCGACCTCGCCGCCACCGCCCGACTCGCCCGCGAGCACGACCTCCCCGTGCACCTGCACGCCTCCGAGAACCGCGACCAGACCGACACCAGCCTCGCCCGGCACGGCGTCACACCGATCGAGGTCCTTCAGCGCACCGGAATCCTCGACACCGACGTGCTCATCGCGCACGGCACCGGCATCGTCGAGCGCGACCTGCCCGTCCTCGAAAACGCCGCCGGTCGCACGGCCGTCGCCAGTGCGCCCCGCGGCTACCTCAAGTTCGCCTGGCCCACCACCACACCGGTCCGTGCCCTGCACGACCTCGGCATCCCCGTCGGACTCGCCACGGACGGCGCCGCCTCCAACAACTCCCTCGACGTATGGGAGTCGATGGCGCTCACCGCCCTGATCCAGAAGTCCACGACGGGCGACCCGCGCTGGCTGACGTCCCGCCAAGCCCTGCACCACGCAACCCTGCAGAGCGCCCGCGCGGTCGGCCTCGGCGACCGCGTCGGCAGCATCGCCCCGGGCCGCCGCGCCGACCTCGTCCTCGTCGACCTCACCGGCCCGCACACCCAGCCCGTCCACGACCTCGCCGCGACCCTCGTACACAGCGCCCGCTCCTGCGACGTCCGCACCACGATCGTCGACGGACGGATCCTGATGCGCGACCGTGAGCTGCTGACGATCGATGTGCCGGCGGTGGTGGGAGAGCTGGGGGAGCGGCTGCCCGCACTCGTGGACCGCAGCCACGGCAAGCGCATCCAGGACTACGACACATAGGCCTGGCGGTTCCACAGGCTGAGCCGCAGGGATCCCGCCGACGGCCTTCTCCACCACCCGAACGACGTCCACCGGCGCCTGCGCGACACCGCGCCGGTGCACCGCATCGCCGGCCCCGACGGCAGCCCCGCCTGGCTCGTCATCCGGTACGACGACGTCCGCGAGGCCCTCGCCGATCCACGCCTCTGCCTGGACAAGAGGAACGCGAAGGAGGGGAGTTACAAGGGGTTCGCCCTGCCGCCCGCCCTCGACGCCAACCTCCTCGACGCCCTCGGCCCGCGCGGCACCACCGACCTGATCGCCGCGTACGCGGCACCCCTCCCCCTCACCGTCATCTGCGACCTCCTCGGCGTCCCCGACGCTCACCGCCGGGACTTCCGGACCTGGACCGACGCCCTCGTCGCACCCCACCCGGCAACGACTTCACCGGACTCCTCGCGGACAGCGGAAGGAGCCCGCCGACGATCTGCTCCCCGACCTGATCGCCGTGCGCGAGGAAGGCGACCGGCTCAGTGAGGACGAGTCGATGTCCCGCGCCTTCCTCATCCTCTTCGCCGGATACGAGAACACCGTGCAGCTCATCGGCAACGCGGTGCTGGCGCTGCTCCGGCATCCCGAGCAGCTTGCCGACCTGCGCACGGTCAGCTTGAGGCAACTGCCCGCCGCCAACCGCGACCCGGCCCCGCTTCCCCGAGCCCGACCGTCTCGACCTCGGCCGGGACGCCTCCGGACACCTGGCCCTCGCCCACGGCATCCACTACTGCCTGGGCACGCCGCTCGCCCGCGCCGAGACCGAGATCGCCCTGGCCGCGCTCCCACAGGACTTCCGACGCACCCCAAGAAAACCTCTGACGCGGCGATGAGTTCCGACCTGCCCACCGGTCACCACCAGAACGGACCGTTGCACAGGAGGGGCCCATGTCGCTTCCGGAGATCGTCTCGCGTGCGCAGTGGCGCTCGGCGCGTGAGAAATTACTGATCAAGGAGAAGGTGGTCACGCGCGCGCGGGACGTGCTCAACGCCGAGCGGCGGAGACTGCCGATGGTCGAGATCGACACCGAGTACGTGTTCGAGGGCGGCGACGGCAAGGCCACGCTGCCCGACCTCTTCGAGGGGCGTCCCCAGCTCGTCGTCTACCACTTCATGTTCGCCCCCGAGTGGGACGCCGGCTGCCGCAGCTGCTCGGGCTTCCTCGACCAGATAGGCCACTTGGCGCATCTGAAGGCGCGGGGGACGACGTTCGCCGCCGTGTCCCGGGCGCCGTACACGAAGATCCTGCCCTTCAAGGCGCGGATGGGCTGGACGGTGCCCTGGTACTCGTCGTACGGCAGCGACTTCAACCAGGACTTCGAGGTGACCCTGGAACGCGAGGGGGAGCTCGTCGAGCGGCCGGGCGTCAGCTGCTTCCTGCGGGACCACGACCGGGTCTTCCACACCTACTCGACGTACGAGCGCGGCCTGGACGGGCTCGGCTCGACCACCAGCCTGCTGGACCTCACCGCGCTGGGACGACAGGAGGAGTGGGAGGAACCCAAGGGCCGGGCGTCGGTTCTCGGGGCGTCTGCGGGCAGCGAGGGCATCCGATATCACGATGAGTACGAGGATTGATACGGAAGGTGATCGTGATCGTCGTATAGTGACAGGAACCTCACCCTCCGCGGTGAACGAGTGTCAACTACGTCTCAGTACGGCAACTGAGCGAGGCTTTCGGCTGCCGGAAGGCGTTAACTCCTACAAGTACAACGCTTTCTGGAGGTGCAGGATGGTGAACGGGCGAAGAGTGCTCGAACGCTTTCCCGCAGGTGGGCCGCGAGGCTCGTGGCCGGCGGAGGAGTTCGCGCACGCGCGACGTCTGGAAGGGCTGCCCGCGGAGGTCGTCATGGACCTCTCGACGGACACGTTCCTGGTGATCGTCCGCAGCGGCGAGACAGCCGACGCGGCGGCCTGAGGGTCAGCCCGCCTTCGGGGCGGGCACCTTCGCCGTGGCCCCGGAAGCGGGCGCCTTCGTCGTGAACTGCTCCGCCTGGAGCGAGTACAGCTCCGCGTAGACCCCGCCGGTGTTCAGCAGCTCCTCGGGTGTGCCGGACTCCACGAGTCGGCCCTGGTCCAGGACGTGCACCAGGTCCGCGTGGCGTACGGACGCCAGGCGGTGGGTGATGAGGATGACCGTCTGGCCGGTACCGGCCAGGGCGCGGATCTTCTCGAAGACCTCCAGCTCGGCCCGGGCGTCCAGGGCGGCCGTCGGCTCGTCCACGATCAGGATGCGGCCGCGCCGGTACGCGGCCCGGGCGATGCCGAGCCGCTGCCACTGGCCGCCGGACAACTCGTGCCCGCCGCTGAAGTTGCGGGCCAGCAGGGTGTCCAGGCCACGCGGCAGATCCCCGACCACGGCATCGGCCCCGGCCTCCGCGACCGCCTCCGTCACCCGCTCGTCGGTGAGCGGCGCCGAGGAGCGGCCCACCGCCACATTGACGCGGGCCGTGAACGGCCACCGCTTGAAGTCCTGGGCGACCATCGCGACGCGCTCCGCGAGCAGATGCCGGTCCGCGCCCGCCGCGTCCACGTCGTCCCACAGGATCCGGCCGCGGTCGGGGGAGTACAGTCCGGCCAGCAGCTTGACCAGGGTCGTCTTGCCGGAGCCGTTCTCGCCGACCAGCGCGACGATCTTGCCGAGCGGCACGGTGAGCGTGACGTCGTCGAGAGCGGGGCGAGCCGCGTCACCCGGATAGGTGAAGCTGACGTTCTCGAACCGAATCTCGCGCGGGTCCTCCGGCAGTGCCGCCCCGCCCACCGGAATCGCCCGCTCCGCCGCCTCCGCGTAGAGCCGCTGGAGGTCGCCGACGAACAGCGCCTCCTCGTGCAGGGCGTTCACCTCCACCACCAGGGTCTCCAGGCTCTGCGAACCCGTGCGGATGGCGATCACGGCCGTACCCGCCACCGACAGCGCCATCGCGCCCGCCAGCAGCAGCCCGCCCAGCGTCGCGTACGTCGCCGCCGTCGCCAGGCCAGTCCAGGCCGCTGCGATCAGACCCGTACGGGCCGCCAGCCGGGCCAGGCGGGCCTGCTCCGCCTCCGCCGTCTCCGACATCGCGCGGAAATGGCGCAGCAGGAACGGGCCCACCCCGTGGACGCGGATCTCGGGCGCCGCCTCGGGCTCGATCAGCAGGGCGCCCAGCAACCGGCCCGCGCGCGCGTGCTGCACCCAGGCGTGGAAGGACTCGTAACGCCGGCGCGCCATCGTCAGCGCGCTCCAGGCGCTCGGCAGGGTCATCGTCATCAGCAGCGGCAGCAGCGCCGGGTGCAGCACGGTCAGCACGCCCGCCGCCGCGATCAGCGAGATCATCGCGTTCACCACGCGCGTGGCGTACGAGATCATCCGCCGGGCGGAGGCGGCGCCGTACTGTGCGGTGTCCAGCAGTTTGTGGAAGGCGTGGTCCTCGATCGCGGCCAGCTCCACGGTCGCCGCGCGCTCCAGATAGCGCTCGGTCGCCACCCGCTCCACCTTGGGCTCCAGACGCCCGGTGGCGTACGTGGACGCGGCCCGCAGCAGTGCCCCGACCAGCATCACGGCGGCCATCACGACCAGCGCGGGGACGGCGCCGCGCAGCCGGTCCTCCAGCGTGCCGTCGCCGATCAGCCGGCCGAGCACGCTGTTGACCGCGAGCAGGCTCACCGCCTGGGCGGCACCCCGGCCGACCTCGGCGGCCAGCACGGTCCGCGCGGCGCGCCGGTCGGCCTGCCAGGCGAGCCGGAAGCTGGCCGTCAGCAAGGCCGGCAGCCGGGTCACCATGGCCCGGAAGTTCAGCTCCAGGAAGGCGTCGGCGTGCGAGTTCCAGCCCATGTCGTAGCGCAACGGGCCGCCGAAGAGCAGCCGCTCCGACTCGGACATCTCCGGCTGCGCCGAGTTCCTTCTCTTTTCCCGCCCGGCCCGGCTCCTCTTTTCCCGCCCGGCCCGGCTCCTCTTTTCCCGCCCGGCCCGGCCCTGCTTCTTCCCCACCCGTGACCTCCCCCGATCGTGGACGAACGGCCACTATCGCGGGGCGGACTTCTTCGGGGCAGGGCGCGAGCCGGAGCGACGGGAGCGCGCGGGCGCACGCCCGGGAAGCGGCGCCGACTTACGCGCTGACCGGTCGTGACCAGGTAGGAGTCGTGCCGGTCGCCCGGCACAGCGCGAGGTACAGCGGTATCGGCGGGGTGTACGGCAGCGTGCCCTCCGGCCTGTGAATCAGGCCGGGGAGGCCCGGGGCGTCCGGGACGACCGCTCCGGTGGCGTACCGCGCGGGGGCGGGCCACTCCAGGGCGTAGTCCGAATCCGACGGAACGATCCACCACCAGTGCGTCTCGTTGGCGTAGACGCACCCCACCCGCGGCAGCCGGGGCATCATCAGGGGACCGAAGTGGGCGGGCACCGCCACCGCGTCGCAGCCCATCGGGGCCGTCATGCCCTCGGGTACGGACAGTCGCCGGGGGGCTGCCGGGGAGTGCAGGCCGCGTCGGAGGCGGACCAGCGTGTCCAGGTTCAGCACCTGGCCGCCGCCAGGCCCAGGCCTCACGCCTCCCCCCAATCCGGGCTCCGCCTGGGCGGGGGGACCGTCGGGTGCGGCACTGCCGTCGAGCCGTGGTGCGCCTCCGCCTCCTCGCCCGAGCCGCCGGCCGGGCCGGGCTTGGGGCGGGCTCCCCAGCCCAGGTCGTTGCGGGGGCCGGTGTCGTGACACGGCGTGTCCGCCTTGCGCGGCAGCTCGGCCCAGACCAGCAGCCCGGGCCCGTGTTCGTGGGTGCCCCAGGAGTGGCTCAGGGCCTCGACGAGGAGCAGTCCCCTCCCGTGCTCCTCCTCGGGCCGCTGAGGCGCCGGGTGGGGCTCACCCGGCGCACATCCTTCGTCGCGTACGGCTATGCGCACCAGGTCGTCACCGTCGTGCAGCTCGCAGACCACACGGCTGCTCGCGGTGTGCACGATGGCGTTGGTGACCAGCTCGGAGACCACCAGGGCCGCCGTGTCGCAGGTGTCCTCGCAGACCGACCAGCCGGTCAGTCGCGCCCTTGTCAGGCGTCTGGCCTGCGCGGGAGAACCCGGATGGGCGGCCAGCTCGAAGCGGAACCGGCGCTCGGCAGCGGCCCTGTCGGGGCCCGCTTCCACGGCGGCACCGAGCCCGAGGGGGCGGCCTGCGGCAGCGTCTGTTCCTAAGGGCGGGGACGGAATCACGCTTGCCACTATCGCCCCGCCGTGAACACTTGGCAAGTGTCACTCTGAAAAATGCAGAGTGCTGTGTGACGTGGTGAAGCGCCGTGGCACACTGCTCGCAACAGCACGTCGAGCGGCGCCAGTTGGGATCACCGGAGGTCCGTACGTATTCGTACAGCTCTTCGAAAAGATCTTCGAATGGCGCCGCAGGGCTGCCAGCATGCTTCGCCCGTACGGCGGTCAGCATGCTTGTGTGGCCGGCCTGAGCCCTTCTGGCCGTCCTGCCAGGGACTTTGTGGAGGTGGAGGGTGAGCGAACCGCGGTCCGCGCCGACGGTCGGCCAGGTCGTCCTCGGCCGACGCCTGTTGGACCTGCGGGAACGCGCCGGGCTCAAACGCGAGGAGGCCGCCCGCATCCTCCGTGTGGCCCCCGCCACAGTCCGCCGCATGGAGATGGCCGAGGTCACGCTCAAAATCCCGTACCTCCAGCTGCTGTTGAAGGCCTACGGCGTCTCCGACCTGGAGGCCGAGGCCTTCGTACAACTCGCCGAGGAAGCCAACCAGCCCGGGTGGTGGCAGCGGTTCCACGACGTCCTGCCCGGCTGGTTCTCGATGCACGTCAGCCTCGAGGGCGCGGCCGCCATGATCCGCCAGTACGAACCGCACTTCGTCCCGGGACTGCTGCAGACCGAGGACTACGCGCGTGGCGTCCTGGAGTCGGGCGCCGTCGGCCAGACGAGCCCCGACGAGATCGAGCGCCACGTCGCCCTGCGTATGCAGCGCCAGGAACTGCTCACCCGTCAGGACGCGCCCCGGCTGTGGGTCGTGATGGACGAGACCGTGCTGCGCCGCCCGGTCGGCGGTCCGGAGGTGATGCGTGCCCAGATCGACAAACTGCTCGACACCACGAAGCTGGCCAACGTCACGCTGCAGGTCGCCCCGTTCGCGAACGGGCCGCACCCCGGCACGTACGGGCCCTTCGTGCTGTTCCGATTCGCCATGCCGGAACTCCCGGACATGGTCTACAGCGAGTACCTGACCGGTGCCGTCTACCTGGACGCGCGCACCGAGGTGGCGACCCACCTCGAGGTCATGGACCGTATGGCGGCGCAGGCCGCTACTGCACATCGCACGAAGGAGATCCTCCGGGAACTCCGCAAGGAGCTGTGAATGAATCGCATCAAGCCGCGCATACGCGTCTACAACGGCATGCCCGCGCGGGACTTGGGGAGCGAAGGCTGGCACAAGCCGTGGAGCGGCGGCAACGGCGGGAACTGTCTGGAGGCGATGAAGCTCGCCGACGGCAGGATCGCTGTCCGCCAGTCCACCGACCCGGACGGTCCGGCGCTGATCTACACCACGGACGAGATGACCGCCTTCATCGAGGGTGCCAAGGCGGGGGAGGCCGACTTCCTGCTGTCCTGATGTGATTGCTCTTTCTCTCGCTCGACTTCCTTATCTTGGTACTGAATTGATCACTACCCATTGCGTCTTACGGAGTGCCTCATGACCGGGCAGGACCCTCTCGGCGCCGCCGCGATCGACACCGGCAAGCCACATCCCGCGCGGATGTACGACTGGTATCTCGGCGGCAAGGACAACTACCCCGTCGACGAGGCGATGGGCCGGCAGATGCTCGCCCTCGACCCGAGGGTGCCCGTGATGGCGCGGGTCAACCGCGCGTTCATGCACCGGGCCACACGCTGGCTCGCCGAGCAGGGCGTACGCCAGTTCCTGGACGTCGGCACCGGGATCCCGACCGAGCCGAACCTCCATCGGGTCGCCCAGCAGATCGCGCCCGAGGCGCGCGTCGTCTACTGCGACAACGACCCGATCGTGCTCGCCCACGCGGCAGCGCTGCTGCGCGGCACCGAGGAAGGGGCCACCGAGTACCTCCAGGCCGACGTACGGGACCCGGAGGCCATCCTCGAAGGCGCCAAGAAGGTCCTGGACTTCGGCCGGCCCGTGGCGCTCTCGCTCATCGCGCTGCTGCACTTCGTGTCCGACGAGGCCGGCGCGCACGAGCTGGTGCGCCGGCTGCTGTCCGAACTGCCCTCCGGCAGCTTCCTGGTGGTCAGCCACGCGACGGCCGACTTCACGCCCGAGGAGTCGAAGGCCGCCACCGAGAAGCTCAAGGCCGCCGGTGTCACACTCGCGCTGCGCTCCCGCGAGGAGTTCACCCGCTTCTTCGACGGCCTGGAACTCGTCGAGCCCGGCGTCGAGGTGCCGCACCGGTGGCATCCGCAGCTGGGTGAGCCGGTGCCCGGTCAGGACGACGGGGTGATTCCCGGGTACGGGGCGGTGGGGCGCAAGCTGTGACTCAGCCGTGATCACCGTGATCAGCCGTGATCACCGTGATCAGCGGTGATCAGCTGTGATTCAGCGGTTCACACCCACGACCGCAAGATGGTTCACACCCACGACCACATGCGGCGCGGGGCGTCCACCAGGCGGCTGACCACCACCACCGGCAGCGGCGGCTGCTCCGCCTTGCTGGGGCTGAGGTTCAGCCCGTAGTAGATCTGCTCGATCGACGGTGGTCCGACCGCGAGGTTGCGCCGGACCGCCATCGACGACGACGACTCGCCGGTGTGCACCAGGTACGCCGCCGCCATCGTGCCCGTACGGCCGACCCCGGCGCCGCAGTGCACGAACACCGGCCCGGACGCCTTGGCGACAACGTCGAGGAGGCGCTGCACCTGCTCGGGCTTCGGCGTCTGCCCGTCCCGGATGGGCATGCGTACGACGTCCAAACCGGCGTTGCGAGGACCGGCGAGCTGGTGGGCGCTCAGGTCCTCGGCGCGCAGGTCGACGACTGTGGTGAAGCCCATACTCGCCAGCTGCCGGTAACCGGCGGGGGAGGGGGCGGCACCGCGCCACAGCCGTCTCTCGGCGTCGACAGGCTGGAAGTGGTGCACACCCTGCACCGTGCGGGTCCCCGGCGGCGCCGGGGTCTCCTCGCGAGCCCAGAACGACAGCGCCAGGATTCCCAGTGCGCCGGTGGCCCACAGAGTGAGGTAGCCGAGGGCCAGGAGGATGAGGATCCGCAGGGACCGCCGTGACAGAAGACGCTGGCGGAGAGCGGGAGCGGGCAGGGTTGCGCTGAGAACAGCCATGGGCGACCCGGGGGCTAGGGGACGAGGGCGCGTTTGGAATCGTAACCCGAGTCGCGTATGACAGTCTTGTCCGAGTACGTATGTATATACGAGCCCTACGGCCCGGTCAGTTGTCGTCCGCGTCCGCGTGGCCGATGCCGACCACCGTGAGGTGGGCGCGTTCGAGGGTCGCGTCCTCCAGGCAGCCGCGCAGCCGCAGCTGGTCGTGGTCGGTGAGGGCCGGCCGGACGACGCCGGCGAACATGCCGTCTCCCAGGTCGCCGAGGGCCGCGTGGCGCAGCGGTACGGACGTGGAGTCCCGGCAGCGCTCCCAGACCTGCTTCGCGGCGAGCGACCGCCGCTCGGCTGTCATGTCCGTGCCCCGCAGGTCGACCTGGACGAGCACCGAGGTCGCCTCGCTCTCGTTCGCGGCTTCCTCCCGGGTCTGGGTGAGATCGGCGAGCCCCACGACGAGCGAGCCGAGCAGGGCGAGACCGACCACGCCGACGGCGGCCACGCGCGCGGTGCGGCCCCGGGAGCGCCCGGCGTCCAGCGACGGCAGGTCCTCCAGATCGTCGTGCGCCGACGGGTCGGGTGCGGCGAGGACCGCCAGCCGTCCGGCGAGCCGCCGCTCGGCCGGCCGGGCCGTCACTGACGCGATCCGCTGCACCACCCAGGCGAGGCCGGACAGCACCACACCGGTGACCATGAGGACCGGTACGAAGACGTACGTGCGTTCCGCCGGCTCCTCCAGCCAACGGAACCGTGCGCCACCGCGGGGCTCCGGCTCGGGTGCCTCGCGCAGCCGGGCCAGCACGTCGTCCTGCCGCGCGGCCAGCTCCCGCTGCCGCCGGTCGGAGTCGCGCAGCCGCTCCTCGATCCGCGTCAGCCGCCCCAGCATCACAAGGCCCAGCAGCATCACCTCGATGACCACCAGCAGCACCCCGCTCAGCAGGGCTCGCTGCCACTGCCACCGGTACAGGTAGACGACGAGGTACGTCCCCGCGCCGGCGGCGGCGAGGCTTCCGAAGACGAAGGCGATCTTCCTCATGGCGCGTCCCCCAGCTGTACGTCCCCGGTGGTCCCGTCGACGGTGAGGCGGGAGCCGGGCGGGAAACGCCGTACGGCGTCCATGGCGCCGACGACCGCCGGGAGCCCGAACTCCCTCGCCAGCACCGCGAGATGGGACAACGGACTGCCGGTCTGGGCGACCAGCCCGGTGAGGCCGGGCAGCAGCGGGGCGAGCGCGGGGTCCAGCGTGCGCACGACGAGCACCGCGTCCGGGGGCGGGGTGCCTGTGCCGTCCCACACCGTCCCGACCGCGCGCCCACGGGACACGCCCCGCATTCCGTCGCCGCGGCCGCCGTCACGCTCGGCGACGACGACCCCGCCCTCCGCGAGCCGGAAGACGTCCGGCAGCGGAGGCGACTCGGGCTGCGGCACGCGCGCGTGCAGGTCGCCGGGAAGGGCACCGCCTTCGAGTACGGCGGCCAACTCCCGCCACCGCAGCAGCCCGACACGCTCCATGTCCAGCCCCACCCGGCGCGCCGCTTCCCGCACGAGCCGGACCTGGAGCTCCTGCACCCACCGGATGCGGAGACGGAGGGCTTCTCGGGGTGGGAGAGCGGGGGTGGGGGACGGACGGGGAGCCGGGGCTTCGGCTACGGCGACGGTGTGGGGCGCGGGCCGGCCGGGTTCGGGGGGCGTCGATGTGTGGCCCCGGGCGCCGGTGGCGGTCCTCGGGGCCCGCTCGACGGTTGTGGCGGTCCTCGGGATCCGCTCGACGGTTGCCACCCGTGGTTCCGGTACCGCACCGTCCCGGCCCGGTGCGACCGCCTGCGGCAGCCGCTCCCGCCCCCGCAGGCTCGGTGCAGTGAGGGCCAGGACCACGGGGTTCGCGGCCACCACCCGATGGTCGGGCACGCCCTGGGCGCGGGCCTCCGCCAGTGCGGTCAGGGCGGTGCCCGCCGCCGTACGGGTCTTGGGCGGCTCGCTCAGCAGGGCGCCCGTGAGCGCTTCCTGGGCGTGCAGGGAGACCAGGAGCGTACGGGTCCAGCGGAGCTCCGCCGCCAGATCTGGACCGGCGAACTCGGCCGGCGCCGGGATCTCCGCCAGGCGGCGGTCGACGTCCGCCACCAGGTCCGTCGCCAGACCGGGCAGCGCCGCGGTGAGACGGCCCACCCGCCAGGCCGCACCGAGCCGGCGCGCCCCCGGCGCCGGGTTGAGCAGCGCGAGCCACCGGTGCCGGGGCCCGACGGCGCCGAGGAGGCGCAGGTCGGCGGTGGCCCGCCCACCGACCGTCGTGACCACCGGCACCGTCCGCAGCAGCCGGCGCGGTGCACTGCCCCCGATGTCGAGCGCGGCGGCCAGCCCACGGGCCATGGGCGCCACCCACAGGTCCTCCTCCATCGGCTGGAGTTGCCCCGGCAGCGTCTCCGCGACCGGTCCGGGCCCGAGCAGCCGGGCCCCGCGCCCGGGCCGCGCCGCCATCGCCGTGATCGGCCGGCTCTGGAACAGCCACAGCCGCCCGTCGTCGTCGAACCCGAACTCGATGTCCTGCGGCCCGCCGAAGATCCGCCGGGCCCGCCGCGCGAGCCGCGCCAACCGGAAGAGTTCGGAGCGGGTGAGCGGCGAGCCGGTGTCCAGGGGCTCGCCGTGAGTGAGAAGCGGGTTGGTTTCCGAGGGCCCGCCGTGAAGGAGGAGCGCGTCGGTCTCCACGAGATCGGTGCGAGTGCGGGTGCGAGTGCGAGGCGCGTCCGGGTCCGCGGGCTCGGTGCTGCTGGGCGGCGCGCCGGCCTCCGGTGGCTCCGTCCGCAGGACGCGGCCGTGCTTGCTCAGCCAGTGGTTGGACCCGGCCTGTGCACCGCTGACCAGGCTGTCCGGCCCGCCGCGCACCGCGCTCACCAGCATCCGGTCGGCCCGCCCCTCGACGGGGTCGGCACCGAACATCACCCCGCCGACACGGGCCGTGAGCATCGGCTGGACGAGCACCGCCATGGGCGCCGTGGACCCGTCGGGCCGGTGCGCCGAGTCGAGCACGGTCTGTACGGCCGTACGAAAACCCCGCCAGCCGCGCACATCGAGCACGGACGTGAACTGGCCCGCCAGGGACGACTCCTCCGTGTCCTCCTGCGGGGACGAGGAGCGTACGACGAGCGGGCGGGCGCCGCCGTCGGACAGGTCGTGCCAGGCGTGCCGCAGGGCGACCGTGTCGCCGCCCCCTCCGTGCGGGATCACGAAGCCGGGGAGCACCGGCAGTCCGGCGCGGGCCGCGCGGGCGAGGTTCGCGGCTTTGGATCCTGCCAGTCGGGGGAGCGCGGCGCCGGGCTGATCCAGCGGGACGACGGCCGGGCCGACCGCTTCCACCAGGCCGAGAGCACTCTCGCCCAGGGGCCCTTCCCCGTCCGGCGCGCCTTCTCCATGACGTTCGTCGAGCGTCGTCATCGAACACCCTCCAGGACCGGCCGCCAACAGGGGGGACGCGCGGGGGTGGCCCTGCGCCTGACGGCGGAACGAAGGATGGGGGCGAGCAACCGCACGCCTCCTGCTTTTTCCGATGATCCCACCACTGTTCCGATACATGTAGCCTGTAAGCCACTTTTCGGGCAGTTGAGAGAAAAATCAGTACGGCGGACTAGGTCCCCGGAGTGGTTCGTCCGAGGGAAGCGGCCGCCGACTCCTCCGCAGGCAGGACACCGTCGCGGTCGCTCATCCGCGGGCAGGACAGGGTCCCCGCCGCTCATCCCCGGGGCATGACCCTGTCGGGGCCACTCGTCCCGAGGCCGGGTCCCGCGACTCACGTGCGCCGGCCCGCTCCGGCTCACCAGGCGGCAGCACCCCGCACAGCGCGTCCCCCGCCCCCGAACAGGCGTGCTCCGAGGGCAGCCGTAGTACGGCGTGCGGCCCGGGCAGACACCAGTGACCTCGACGTGCGGCGCGGGCGGGGGCGCGGCGAGCGCGGCGGTCAGACGGTCACGGCGGTTCGGGTACCGCTGCCGTATACGCCGTACAGGACGGTCGTAGGACCCCGGGAGATCGACCGGGAGGTGGCGGGGACGGACGCGCGACGCCAGGGCCCAGTCGCCTTACATGCCGTCGGGCCGGCCTACACGGTCATCGGGCGGTCGTACGGCCCGATCGGCGCCGGCAGTCGTGAACTGCCCGTCAGGTGACGGTCGACGGCCGCCGCCACCGCCCGTCCCTCCGCGATCGCCCACACGATCAGCGACTGCCCGCGTGCGGCGTCCCCGGCCGCGAACACGCCCGGGACGTTGGTCGCGAAGCCGGCGTCCCGGGCGATCGTGCCGCGGGGCTCCAGCTCCAGCCCCAGCTGGTCGACGAGCCCGTCGCCCCGGTCCGGTCCGGAGAAGCCGAGCGCGAGCAGCACGAGGTCGGCGGGTAGGGCCCGCCCGGTGTCCGCCACCGGCCGCCGCCGCGCGTCCACCTCGACCAGGTGCAGCGCTCGCACATGCCCGTCGGCGTCCCCGGTGAAGCGGAGCGTGGACGCCGCGAACAGCCGCGCGTCCGCGTCCGCCGCCGACGCCGTCCGCAGGTCACGGGCCTCCTCGTGTGCGGCCGACAGCCGGTAGATCTTGGGGTACGTCGGCCAGGGCTCCGCGTCCTCGTCGCGGTCCGCGCCCGGCTGGGCGTAGATGTCCAACTGGGTCACGGACGCGGCGCCCTCCCGCACCGCCGTACCCAGGCAGTCGGCCCCCGTGTCCCCACCGCCGACGATGACGACGTGCTTCCCGGCGGCGGACATGGGCGAGACCTCCAGGTCCCCCTCGCACACCCGGTTGGCCAGCGGCAGATACTCCATCGCCTGCTGGATGCCGGCCAACTCCCGCCCCGGTACGTCCAGTTCACGCCACGCCGTCGCCCCGGTGGCGATCACCACCGCGTCGTAGCGCGCCCGCAGTTCGGCGGCTCCGATATCCCGCCCGACCGCGGTGGACGTGCGGAACTTCGTGCCCTCCGCCCGCATCTGCTCGATCCGCCGCTGAAGATGGTGCTTCTCCATCTTGAACTCGGGGATGCCGTACCGCATCAGACCGCCGAGCCGGTCGTCCTTCTCGTACACGGCGACCGTGTGCCCCGCCCGGGTCAACTGCTGTGCCGCGGCCAGCCCGGTGGGCCCCGACCCGATCACCGCGACCGTCCGCCCGGACAGCCGGTCCGGCGGCCGCGGCGGCGCGAAGCCCTCCTCCCAGGCCTTGTCGGCGATGGCGCACTCGACGTTCTTGATCGTGACGGCCGGCTGGTTGATGGCGAGCACGCAGCCCGCCTCGCACGGCGCCGGGCACAACCGGCCCGTGAACTCGGGGAAGTTGTTCGTGGCGTGCAGCCGGTCCGCCGCGGCCCGCCAGTCCTCGCGCGAGACCAGGTCGTTCCACTCGGGGATGAGATTGCCCAGCGGACAGGCCTCGTGGCAGAAGGGGATGCCGCAGTCCATGCAGCGGTCGGCCTGCTTGTTGACGATGGGCAGCAGCGCCCCGGGGACGTAGACCTCGTTCCAGTCCCGGACCCGTTCCTCGACAGGCCTGCGCGGCCAGTCCTGGCGAGGCGTGGTCATGAATCCCTTGGGATCGGCCATGGCCGTCTTCCTTGCGTACGCGTGTGGCAGGCCGTGCGTCATCGGGCGGCACATTCCTCCGGCCACGATACGTCCCATCGGGCACGCCCGCAGAGGGGTCGACAGCGCTTTTTGCGAGGTCCCGGCCCTCTCTAGGTGAGGGCCAGCACATACGCCACCGCCGCGGCGGCCGAGGCGACCGCACGGACGTGGTTCCAGAACGTCCACTCGCGTACGTACGTCGGCCAGTACGCGGCCGCCTCCGGGGTGCCCGGGTCCAGCCGGGCCAGTGCGTCGTTGCGCGGCACGTTCGCCACCATGGTCAGCCCGAAGACGCCGAACAGGTACAGCCCGCTGCCCACCAGCAACTCCACCGTCCCTTCGTCCGGCCACAGCACGAACGTCACCACCGCGATCACCGCGCACAGCACCGCCGACCCGACGAACACGAGCATGAACGCCGGCTGCAACGCGGCGACATTGATTGCGTTCATCGCGGCGATGCCCTGCGCGGGCGGCAAGGCGGCGAGCCCGCGCATCACGAAGGTCGAGAACCCGCAGAAGACCCCGGCCACCAGCCCGGTCCCGAGCACACCCACGACCGTCAGTACGAAGTACGGTCCCTCGATCATGCCGACACCAACTCCCGCATCAGGCCGAGCCCATACCCGGCACCACCCGTTGCCACCAGTGAATCCCCGCACGAGAACGCCGACCATGGCCGAGCCACGCGACGGCATACGCGAGCGTCCAGGCCGGGCGGGGCGGCGGGGGCGCGGAGCCGGAGGTTGTGTGAGCGCGTGGGGTCGGCGGGCGCCGTGCGGAGGTGCGTGTGCGCGGCCGGCTGTCCCTGCGGGATGCGCACGGCCGTCGGGCTCTTGTGGGGTGCGCGCGGTCGTCGGGCCCTTGTGGGATGTGCGCGACCGCCTGGCCCCTTGTGGGAGGGGCACACAGTCGTCGGCCTCTGCCCGGTGCGATGCGGCCGTACGGGACGGCGCGGGGGCGTGCGGGGCGGCTGCCGAGGCTGAGCGCGAACGCGGCGTGCCATGCCATGGGCTCGGTGCGTCGCGGCCCACGGCCGACCGTGCAGGCGGTCTGCCGGGGGAACTCGGCCGGCCGGACCGCCGGGGAACTCGGCCGGCCCGAGGACCACGACGGCCGCAACCGCGATGGTGCAGTCCGGAGGTGTCTCACCCCGTCCCTCTTCGCACCCACGACTCCCACTCCACCCCCCCACCTTCAGCCGGCCTCCGCCTCCACACCCGCCGCCCTCCACCCCCTCAGCACCGCCTCCACGGCCCCCGCGATCCGCCGCCGCGCCTCATGCCTCGCCACCCCGCTCATCAGCAACTGGTCGTACGGCGTGTCCACATGCCGTACGGACGCCACGACCGCCGAGGTCACCGCCCCCTCCGACAACGCCCGCCCCGCCGCACTCCGCCCCACCCGCCCGCTGCCCCGCACGGAGGCATGTGCGGCGATCTCCCGCGCCCGGTCCCTCGGGCACCCGGGGAACAGCCGCCGTATCTCCGCCGCGAACGCGTCCGCGAACCGCACGTCCGCCTCCGCCCGGCGCCGCGCGTCCCGTGCCCGGCGCCGTCGTCGCGCCTCCGCGTCGGCCAGGCACCGCTCCTCGGCCCGGGCGAGCCCGGCCTCCTCGACGAGGACGCCCTGCCGCTCGTACCGCCCCTTGCGCCGGTTGAACCGCACGACCACCGCCGACAGCGCGCTCTCCTCCCGCGACCGCCGGGTCAGTGCCACGTCCCCGCGCGGCAGGAACACCAGGTGCCCCAGATCGGCACAGTCGAGGCACCGTGGCGCGCCGTCCTCGACGACGAGCAACGACAACGGCCCGCCACGGCACTCCACGCAGTGCCGTCTCCGCAGCGGCTGGATGACGAGAAGTCCGGTGCGCGGCGGGGGAGTTGCGAGGAAGGCCATACGGGGTTCATTCCCGCCGGTGACAGGGACCCACGCCATCTCCGGACGACGTCGGCCGTCGCCTCCTGCCGGGCCTGCCCGGCCCGTCCCGCTCCGAAGACGACGATCCCGCTCGTGCCACGAGCGGTGGGCACCCTGCCCCCGGCCTGACGCATCATGGGCCGTGTGCGACTCGAAGCGATCACCTGGGACCGGCTCGGCGACCTGTTGGCCGAGCGCCTGCTCGACCTGAAACCGGCCGACGGCAGTCCCTGGCCACGCATCGCCTTCGACGGCGCCCCGGCAGTCCTCCCGGGCGACCTCGCCGAGCGCGTCTCCGCGGCGCTGCGCATACGCGGCCGCCCCTCTCTGGTCGTCGGCACACACGGCTTCCTGCGCCCCGCCTCGCTCCGCCTGGAGCACGGCCACCAGGACGTGGAGGCCTATTACAACGGCTGGTTCGACACCGGCTCCCTCTGGCGCGAGGTCTTCGGCCCCCTCGAACCCGGCGGCGACGGCCGCGTCCTGCCCGACCTGTGGGACCCGGCCACCGACCGTGCCACCCGCAGCCCCTACGTCCAGCTTCCGCCCGGTGGCTTCCTGTTGCTGCACGGCCCCCTCCTGCTGCGCCACTGGTTCCCCTTCGACCTGACCGTCCATGTCCTGCTCTCCCCGGGCGCACTGCGCCGCCGCACCCCCGAGGCCGAGCACTGGACGCTCCCCGCCTTCGAGCGCTACGAGAACGAGACCGACCCGGCCGGCACGGCGGACGTCCTGGTACGCGCCGACGACCCGCGGCATCCGGCCTGGAGCGGCTGATGTGGTCCGATCTGACCAAATCACCTTTGGATGCGCATGCATTTAACTAGCCTGACGTCATGACGACCTCCTCGAGCAGCCCCACGCCCTCCGCTTCCTCCGCCCCGTCCGTCACCTTCGACGACTCGGTCCGTGCCCTCCTCGACGGCAAGAACTTCGCCGGCGTCGCCACCCTCGGCCCCGACGGCGCCCCGCAGAACTCGGTGGTCTGGATCAAACGCGAGGGCGACACCGTGCTCTTCTCCTCCACGGACGGGCGCCAGAAGGTGCGCAACCTCCGCCGCGACCCCCGCATCAGCCTGTCGATCTTCGACCTCGCCAACCCCTACACCTCGGTCGAGATCCGTGGCACCGCCGAGATACTCCCGGACGACGACAAACGGCTCCCGCACGAGCTCTCGCACAAGTACCTCGGCATCGACCCGCCGTCCGAGAAGGACGACGAGGTCCGCGTGATCGTCCGCATCGTCCCGCGGAAGATCGTGGGCTTCTCGGCCTGACCGCCGGCCCGGAGCTCGTGCGCGAGCCGGGTGGCCCCCCCGGCTCCGCGTGCGTGCGCCGGGTGACGCGGCGAGAATGAAGGGCGCCGGGACTTGCGATGCCGTCCGGCACCGCGCCGGCCGTCCGGCACCGGGAGGTACTTCATGACCACCGCCGGAGACATCATGCACCGTGGTGCCCAGTGGATCCCCGCCCACGAAACCCTGGACCGCGCCGCCCAGCTCATGCGCGAGCTCGGCGTCGGGGCCCTGCCCATCAGCGACCAGAACGAACGGCTCTGCGGCATCCTCACCGACCGCGACATCGTCATCGGCTGTGTGGCGATGGGCCACGACCCGGCCAAGGTCACCGCGGGCGAGATGGCCCAGGGCACCCCGCGCTGGATCGATGCGAACGCCGATGTCAGCGAGGTGCTCCACGAGATGCAGGAGCACCAGATCCGCCGGCTCCCCGTCATCGAGAACAAGCGCCTGGTCGGCATGATCAGCGAGTCCGACCTGGCCCGGCATCTGCCGGAGGACCAGATCGGGGCCTGGGCCGAGAGCGTCTACGCCAGGACCTCCGGCCGCCACTGATCCCTGCCGCGGTGCCCCCTGTCCCGGACGCGGACTCGGTCAGAGCCAGCCGATGCGCCGGAAGCCGCGGTACAGCGCCAGACAGGTGATGGATATCAGTCCGATGACCATGCCGTAGCCGTACTGCCAGTGCAGCTCCGGCATGTGCTCGAAGTTCATGCCGTACACCCCGCAGACCATCGTCGGTACGGCGATGATCGCGGCGCATGCCGTGATCTTCCGCATGTCCTCGTTCTGCGCGACCGTCACCTGCGCCAGGTGCGCCTGGAGGATCGAGTTCAGCAGTTCGTCGAAGGCGGCTATCTGCTCCTTGGCGCGCAGCAGATGGTCGGAGACGTCGCGGAAGTAGGCCTGTATCTCCGGATCGACGACTCGGATCGGCCGGGTGGCGAGTTCCTCGAGCGGGCGGCTGAGCGGCATCACGGCCCGCTTCAGCTCCAGGAGTTCGCGCTTGAGCTGGTAGATGCGTCCCGGGTCGACCCGGGCGCCGGTCTCCGCGAACACGGCCGTCTCGACCTCGTCGATGTCCTCCTGCACGGAGTCGGTGACGTTCAGATAGTCGTCGACCACGTGGTCCGCGATCGCGTGCAGCACCGCGGCGGGTCCCTTGGCGAGTTGCTGGGGGGCGGATTCCAGCTCCTCGCGCAACGGGCCCAGTGATCCATGCCGTCCGTGGCGCACCGTGATCACGAAGTCGTGCCCGACGAAGAGCATGATCTCGCCGGTGTTGACCACCTCGCTCGTCGCCGTGAGTTCCTCGTGTTCGACATAGCAGACCGTCTTGAACACGGCGAACAGCGTCTCGTCGTAGTGCTCCAGCTTCGGGCGCTGGTGGGCCTCGACCGCGTCCTCGACCGCCAGCGGGTGCAGGTCGAAGAGTTCGGCGATACCCGCGAACTCCTGGTCCGTCGGCTCGTGGAGACCGAGCCAGACGAAGCCGTCACGGCTCTTGCGCACCCCTTCCACGGCATCGACCAGGTCGCCGCCGACGGGGACACGGACGCCGTCGCGGTACGTCACGCAGTTCACCACCGAGGAGCCCAGCGGGGAGCGGGCCGGGTGGCTCAGGTCAACGCGGGGGCGCCGCCGGGCAAGTCGCGCCACCTTGCGCAGGCCGCCGACCCTGCCAAGGCTCGTGACCTTCCGCAGGTTTCCTGCCATGGACATCGGCATCTCCCCTTGCACGGATCTTCTTGCGACGCGTTCCCACGCCCTGGCGAGCCAGTTTGCCAGGTCGGAGTAATCGTCGGATGAGCCTGTGGGAACGGGATGTTCCGCTTGGTTCCCGGCTGTGGACGCAGGGGTGCACGTGAGCCGAGACGCGAGGAACCGGGGTGTTTCCAGCGGTGATCGGGCCCGTTGCGCCGCACGGCGGCATCGGCCGTCTGGTCGTGTCCTGGAGCCGTGTCCGAAGTGTCGTGTCCGAGCGTCGACCGTTCCGGACAAGCCGGGCAACTGGGATGATCGCGGTATGACGCGAACCGACGGGTACCTCCTCGACAACCGGCAGACCGAGGCGGGCGAGCGCTTCGACGCCTTCGCTTCCCTCTTCGATCCCACGACCTTCCGGCACCTCGAAGCATTCGGCGTCGGACCGGGCTGGCACTGCTGGGAGGTCGGCGCCGGCGGCACCTCCGTGGTGTCCTGGCTGGCCAAGAAGGTCGGCCCGACCGGACGGGTCGTCGCGACCGACATCGACACCTCGCGGGTCGCCTCGGTCGCCCGTCCGCCGGTCGAGGTGCGCGTCCACGACGTGGGTGGCCAGGAGCCGCCGGGGGAGGGGTTCGACCTGGTCCATGCCCGGCTCGTCCTCGTCCATGTCCCGGACCGGGAACGGGCGTTGCGGTCGATGGTCGAGGCCCTGCGGCCAGGCGGACGGATCCTCGTCGAGGACGCCGATCCCGCTCTGCAGCCCCTGATCTGCCCCGACGAGCACGGCCCGGAGCAGCAGCTCGCCAACCGGCTGCGGCAGGGCTTCCGCCAACTGCTGGCCGACCGCGGCGCCGACCTCGCCTACGGCCGCAGGCTTCCGCGGCTGCTGCGCGAGGCCGGTCTGCGCCGGGTGGAGGCCGACGCCTACTTCCCCGTCACCTCGCCCGCCTGCGCCGCCTTGGAGTCCGCCACGATCCGCCAGCTCCGGGACCAGCTCGTCGCCGCGGGCCTCGCCACGGACCAGGACATCGACCGACACCTTGCGAACGTCACCTCCGGCGGCCTGGACCTGGCGACGGCTCCGATGATCTCGGCGTGGGGGCGTAAAGCATAGAAGCAGTACGGAAGTTGACGCGGATGCCAGGCGCTGGCCCGCCCGCAGCATCCGGGCATTCGGCCCGACGTCCGGGTCGTGGCTGCCGTTGGCGGGCTGCCCGTGACCGGCCACCGTGGGGGGGCGCGGGCCCAGACTCGCCGTCGGCTCCCTGCCGTCGGTCGGTTGGGGCCTGTCCGGCGGATCAGGTCGCAGGAAATCGACGGCGTCCCGTCAATGCTGGTGAGTGGGGTCCGGTGCGTCCAGCTGCAAGGCGGAGGAGGGCGTCGACGCGATGGGGGAGTCGGCGAGTGACGACAACGCGGCAGATGGGCGTGCCAGACCCCGCGTCAACAACGCTGCGGGTCAATACACCTAGACAGCCCGCCTTGCCCGCGGCCCGTTGCCGACGGCCGGTGTGGGCGCCCGTCGTATTCGCGCCTCGTTGCCGTCGACCGCTGCGGGCGGCCGAGACCGGGCTCCGCTAAGCCCTGCCGTTCAACCGCGCCCAGGCGGCCTGCCCCCCACCCGCTCCACCGCCGATGCCCCCGCCCGGCATCCCTCCGCCGCCGCGTCCTCGGCTCCGGCGCCGGTGAGCAGCGCGGCGAGGAAGGCGCCGGTGAACGCGTCGCCGGCCCCGGTGGTGTCCCGGGGCGTCGCCGGTACGGCGGGGACACGGGCGCACACCGCACCGGAACGGGCCACCAGCGCACCGTCCGCCCCCTGCTTGGCGACCACCAGCGGCACGTGGCGGCTCAGTTCGGCCGCCGCGTCCGCCGCATCGGGCAACCCCGTGAGCAGGCACGCCTCGTCCCGGCTGGGCAGCAGGACGTCCACGCCTTCGACGAGCGCCAGGAACCGGTCGACGCCCAGCTCCACCAGGAAACCGGCCGACGCCGGATCCAGGCTCACCGGCACCCCACGCGCGCGTGCCGCCTCCAGCGCCACCGCCACCAACGCGCGGCTCGGTTCGGAGAACAGCAGGTAGCCCGACAGATGCAGTCGTACGACACCGTCGAGCAACGCGTCCGACCAGTCGTCGGGCGAGAGCCGCAACGACGCGCCGCTGTCGGTGAGGAACGTCCGCTCGGCGGCGGCATCCGCATCGACGAGGCAGATCACCGTCCCGGTCGGCGACTGCGGATCGACGACGAGCCGGGGCCGTACTCCGCAGGCGACCAACTCCCGCTCGTGCCACGCCGCCGCGTCCGCGCCCACCCGGCCGAGCAGCCGTACCTCCGCATGGCCACCGTGAGCGGCCCAGCAGGCCACGTTCGCGCCTGCGCCGCCCGGCAGCGTCCGGATCGTCGCGGCCGTGTCCGTGCCCGCGGCGAGCGGCCCCCGGCGCCGGGCGACGACGTCCGTGACGACATCCCCTACGACCAGCAGCGCGCCGTCCGGACGGGCTCGGCTTCGCCGGTGATCCGCCGCAGCGGCCGCGTCGCGCCCGGGCCGCCCCGCTGTCACGCCCCGGCCCAGGCCGCCGCGATCCGCCCCGCCAGCCGCACGTTGCCGCGCACCGCCGCCAGGTTGGCGCTCAGTGAGGCCCCGTCGGTGTGCCGCACCAGGTAGTCGAGCAGGAAGGGCGTGACCGCCTGACCTGTGATCCCCTCCTCCTCGCACGCGTGCAGCGCGTCGGCGAGCACACGCGCGTGCAGCTCGGGATCCAGCTGTTCCTCCTCGGGCACCGGGTTGGCGACGATCAGTGCCGACTCGGGCCCGTCGAGCGCGTCCTGTGCCGTCATCACGTCCGCCACCCGCTGCGGGGAGTCCAGCGTCCAGTCCACGGGATGCCCCGAGTCGGACAGATAGAAGCCGGGGAACCGGTCCGTGCCGTACCCGGCCACCGCGACGCCCAGCGTCTCCAGCCGCTGGAGAGTCGCCGGCACGTCCAGGATCGACTTCACCCCCGCGCACACCACCGTGATGCGTGTGCGCGCCAGCAGGCCGAGGTCGGCCGACTCGTCCTGCGTCACCGTCCACTCCCGGTGCACCCCGCCCAGCCCGCCCGTCGCGAACACCCGTACGCCCGCCAGGGCCGCCAGCAGCGCGGTCGCCGACACCGTGGTAGCCCCGCTCGCCCCGGAGGCCACCGCGAGCGGCAGATCGCGATGACCCAGCTTGCGGATCCCGTCCTCGTTCGCGACCCGCTCCAACTGCTCCTTGTCCAGGCCGACGTGGGGCCGCCCGTCCAGCACGGCGATCGTCGCGGGGACGGCGCCCTCCCGCCGTACGACGTCCTCCAGCTCCAGCGCCACCCGCAGATTGCGCGGGCGCGGCAGCCCGTGCGCGATGATCGTGGACTCCAGGGCGACCACGGGTCGACGCGCGTCGATCGCCTCCCGGACTTCTTCGGACACCACCAGCACCACGTGCCTGCCTCCTGTCGGTCGGTCTTCCCTCATCTCTGGCGGGCGGCGCGCCCGGTCAAACACTTGCGGCCTGTGGGGGACGACACCAGCCTGGGCTGCATGACGGACAACACGACACGCCTCGACCACATCGTCCTCTGGGTACGCGACCCCGTCGCCGCCGCCGACTTCTACGAGAAGGCCGTCGGACTGGAGCCGGTCAGGCTCGCCGAATTCACCGCCGGCGAGGCGCCGTTTCCCTCCGTACGCGTCAACGACGAGGCCATCGTCGACCTCATGCCGCTGACCATGGCGGAGCGCATGAAGATGCTCCCCGGCGCCGCGGACAGTTCCGGGCACCCCGTCAACCACGTGTGTCTCGCCCTGCCCCAGGACGCCTTCGACGCGCTGCGCGCCCGACTGGAGGAACGCGCCGTTCCCGTGTCGGACGTCTCGCAAGGCTCTTTCGGCGCCCGTGGCAAGGCCACAAGCAGCTTCTACTTCCGTGATCCGGACGGCAACGTCTTCGAGGCGCGCCACTACGACTAGGGCGCGGGGGGCCACGCGCGCGTGGCCCCCCGAAGGGCGTCCCACATGCTCTGGCATCCCGGCCGGCCGTCGCGCGCGGACGGCGCCCGAGTGCTCAGAACAGCGGCTCGGGCAGTACCCCCTCCAGGGCGAGCAGTTTCCGCTTGGTCTCCAGGCCGCCCCCGAAGCCGCCGATGCCGCCGTCGCTCTCGACGACCCGGTGGCAGGGCACGACCACCGGCAGCGGATTGGAGCCCATGGCCATGCCCACCGCCTGGGCCGCGCCCGGCTGGCCGACCCGCCCGGCCAGATCGCCGTACCCGACGACCGTGCCGTACACCACGCCGGACGACAGCTCGCGCAGCACCTGTCGGTTGAAGCCCGAGATCAGCGACCAGTCCAGGGGCAGCTCGAAGTCGTGCCGCTCGCCCGCGAAATAAGCCTTCACCTGGCGTATCGCCTCCGCCAGCAGCGGGGAGTCGGGTGCCTCGACCGGCTCGTCGCCCAGCCTGGACCTCAGGCGGTCGAGCGCCTTGTCGCGGACCGCGTCCGTGGCGTGGAAGACGACGTTGACCAGGCCCTCGCGGGTCGCGGCCAGCAGCAGCGGACCGATGTCGGTGGCGACGACGGCCCACACGACCTGCTGCTCGTACTGCCCATGGCTGTTCATGCGACCCACCGTACGACCCGGCACTGACAACGCCCGGGGAGCCGCGGACGCCGGACTGTGCGGGCTCCCCGGTCGGGGCTCAGAGCTCGGGCAACGCGTCGCGCACCACGTCCGGCGCGTTGGTGATGATGCCGTCGACGCCGTACCCCGCGACCAGCCGGGCGGTGTCCGCGGTGTCGACGGTCCAGGTGAAGACCTCCAGCGGCTTGCCGTGCGGGCCGGTGAAGGCGTGTACGGCGGAGACGTACTCCGCGGAGAGGGAGCCGTACGAGGGGTTGATCTGGTCGGTGAAGGTCGCGTAGGTGGGCAGGTCCGCCACGGGCGGCGTACCGAGGAAGCCGGTCTTCACGCCGGGCTTGAGTTCGTGAACGGTCCGCACGGTGTCCGCGTTGAAGCTCTGCACGATCAGCCGGCCCGCGAGGTGCCGCCGGTCCAGCCAGCCCTCGTTGCTGAGGAGCTTGAGGGTCTGTCGCTCGATGCCGGGGTACAGCTGCGGGTTCTTGATCTCCAGGAGCAGCTTCTGGTGATGGTGCTCGACGCGCCGCACGTACTGCTCGAGCGTCGGCACGCGCGCGTCCGCGTAGGCGGCACCGAACCAGCTCCCCGCGTCGAGGCGCGCGATCTCGGCCGCGGTGAAGTCCCGCACCTTCCAGGGCGCCCGGTCGGGGAAGACCTCCTCGACGTCGGTGGTGCGTTGCAGGCTGTCGTCGTGCAGGACGACGAGCTCGCCGTCCTTGGTGCGCTGGACGTCGTTCTCGACCCAGTCGATCCCCAGCTCGGCCGCCTTGTCGACGGCGGCCAGGGTGTTCTCGGGCGCATGGGCGGAGGCACCCCTGTGGGCGATGACCGTGGGCCGCTCACCGCCCTCGCCGATGCGGACGTCGGGGGCGGGCAGCAGAAAGGCGGTGGTCCCCAGGAGTGCGGTGGTCGTGGCGGCGGCAACTGCGCGCGCGTGCATGCGTACTCCTCGCGTCGAGCAATCGGGAAATCACAGACAGCTCAACTGTGACAGCAGAGGGTCAACGGCAGAGGGGTACAGAATGGCCACAAGTTGAATGGAGTTGCCCCAAGTCCGCTCACTGGTACCGCACAACTGCGGCAAGGGCGTGTTTCTTTGCCGGAAAGTCGTTCGACCATTCCGGTGGGGGTCATACTCTCTGCGTCAACCCTGACCGCTCGGGCGGTCCTGGGAAGGGGTGCACATCAGGGAATTCCGGGACGGAAGAGGGCGGAAGGGTAGCCGCGCATGCAGGGCACGGTCGACGGATTCAGCTACGGACTCGTCACACCGCTGGTGGCCTACCTCATGGCCTGCCTGGGCGGGGCCCTCGGCCTGCGCTGCACCACCAGATCCATGCTCGTCGGCAACTCCTGGCGACCCGGCTGGCTGGCCCTGGGCGCGGCCGCGATCGGCTCCGGCATATGGACGATGCACTTCATCGCGATGATGGGCTTCAAGGTCGAGCAGTCGCCGATCCACTACGACATGGCGACGACATTCGCGAGCCTGGGGGTGGCCATCGTCATGGTGGGCATCGGGATCTTCATCGTCGGCTACAAGGGCACGACCGGAGCGCCCCTGATGACCGGAGGTGCCATCACCGGCCTGGGTATCGCCTCGATGCACTACCTGGGCATGGCCGGCATGCGCCTCAACGGAAAGCTGGAGTACAACACGCTCACCGTCGCCGCCTCCGTCGTCATAGCCGTCGTCGCCGCCACCACCGCCCTGTGGGCGGCCGGACAGGTCCGGGGGTTCCTGTGGAGCGTGGGCGCGAGCCTCGTCATGGGGCTCGCCGTCAGCGGCATGCACTACACGGGCATGGCGGCCCTCAAGGTCCATCTCCACGGCACGGCGGCCCCCACCGCCGGCGATTCGCCCGCGTCCCTGCTGGCACCCCTGATGATCGGCCCGCTCGCCTTCCTGCTCCTCGCGGCCGTGGTCGTGATGTTCGATCCGCTGATGGTCATGGGCAAGCCCGTCTGGACATCCGCCGAGAACAAGCCAGGCGTTCCCGCGCGTGAACTGGTCACTCACCCTCCCGCCCGCCGCCCCTCGTTCCGCACCCCCCGCCCCTTGGGCCACCACGACCGCACACCGCAGAAGCGCTGATCCGCCACAGGCACCCGGGACCACCTGTCCCTCCCGCCGGGCAAAGCCGCTGTTCGGGCCGCGTTGTCAGTGGGGGGTCGTACGGTGGATGGCATGCGGCCCGTTTCCCACATCGAACGCACGGTGGCGCCTTTCGAGGTCGTCAGCCCGTACCAGCCCAGCGGCGACCAGCCGACGGCCATCGCCGATCTCGCGCGGCGCATCGAGGCCGGTGAGAAGGACGTCGTCCTGCTCGGCGCGACCGGCACCGGCAAGTCCGCCACCACCGCGTGGATGATCGAGAAGCTCCAGCGCCCCACGCTCGTGATGGCGCCGAACAAGACGCTGGCCGCCCAGCTGGCGAACGAGTTCCGCGAGCTGCTGCCGAACAACGCCGTCGAGTACTTCGTCTCGTACTACGACTACTACCAGCCAGAGGCATACGTCCCGCAGTCGGACACCTACATCGAGAAGGACTCCTCGATCAACGAGGAGGTCGAGCGGCTGCGCCACTCCGCGACCAACTCGCTGCTCACCCGCCGCGACGTCGTGGTGGTCGCCTCGGTCTCCTGCATCTACGGCCTCGGTACGCCGCAGGAGTACGTGGACCGGATGGTCCCCCTCAGGGTCGGCGAAGAGTTCGACCGCGACGAGCTCCTGCGCCGCTTCGTGGACATCCAGTACACGCGCAACGACATGGCCTTCTCCCGCGGCACCTTCCGCGTCCGCGGCGACACCATCGAGATCTTCCCGGTCTACGAGGAGCTCGCCGTCCGCATCGAGATGTTCGGCGACGAGATCGAGGCCCTGTCCACCCTCCATCCGCTCACCGGCGAGATCATCAGCGACGACCAGCAGCTGTACGTCTTCCCGGCCTCCCACTATGTCGCCGGTCCCGAGCGCATGGAGCGGGCCGTCAACGACATCGAGAAGGAGCTCGGGGAGCGCCTGGCCGAGCTGGAGAAGCAGGGCAAGCTCCTGGAGGCCCAGCGCCTCAGGATGCGCACGACGTACGACCTCGAAATGCTCCGCCAGATCGGCAGCTGCTCCGGCGTGGAGAACTACTCGATGCACTTCGACGGCCGCTCGCCCGGATCCCCGCCCAACACCCTGCTCGACTACTTCCCGGACGACTTCCTGCTCGTCATCGACGAGTCGCACGTCACCGTCCCGCAGATCGGCGCCATGTACGAGGGCGACGCCTCCCGCAAGCGCACGCTCGTCGACCACGGCTTCCGCCTGCCCTCCGCCCTCGACAACCGCCCCCTGAAGTGGGAGGAGTTCCAGGAGCGCATCGGGCAGACCGTCTACCTGTCGGCGACCCCCGGCAAGTACGAGCTCTCCCGCTCGGACGGCGTCGTCGAGCAGATCATCCGGCCCACCGGCCTCGTCGACCCCGAGGTCGTCGTCAAGCCCACCGAGGGCCAGATCGACGACCTGGTGCACGAGATCCGCAAGCGGACCGAGAAGGACGAGCGCGTCCTGGTCACCACGCTCACCAAGAAGATGGCCGAGGACCTCACCGACTACTTCCTGGAGCTCGGCATCCAGGTGCGGTACCTGCACAGCGACGTCGACACCCTGCGCAGGGTGGAGCTGCTGCGCGAGCTGCGCTCCGGCGAGTTCGACGTCCTGGTCGGCATCAACCTCCTGCGCGAGGGCCTCGACCTGCCCGAGGTGTCCCTGGTGGCGATCCTGGACGCCGACAAGGAGGGCTTCCTGCGTTCGGGCACCTCCCTGATCCAGACCATCGGCCGCGCGGCGCGCAACGTCTCCGGTCAGGTCCACATGTACGCCGACAAGATCACCCCGGCGATGGAGAAGGCCATCGAGGAGACCAACCGCCGCCGGGAGAAGCAGGTCGCGTACAACAAGGAGAGGGGCCTCGACCCCCAGCCGCTGCGCAAGAAGATCAACGACATCGTCGCGCAGATCGCCCGCGAGGACATCGACACCGAGCAGCTGCTCGGCTCCGGCTACCGCAAGGCGAAGGACGGCAAGGGTGCCAAGGCCCCCGTGCCCGCCCTCGGCGGCAAGGCGGCGGGGGGCGCCAAGGCCGGCAAGGGCAAGGCCAAGGAGACGGTCCCGACCGACCGCCCGGCCGCCGAGCTCGCGGGGCAGATCGAGGAGATGACCGAGCGCATGCGCGCCGCCGCCGCCGACCTCCAGTTCGAGATCGCGGCCCGGCTGCGCGACGAGGTCTCCGAGATGAAGAAGGAGCTGCGCCAGATGAAGGAGGCCGGCCTGGCCTGACGGCCCGCACAAGCGTCCCCGCGGCTCGCCGCGTACGCACTGTGTTGCAAGACCGACACAAAGTGCGGACATGGGTACGGCACTGTCAGTGGCCCTGCGTAGGGTTCAGGGCATCCGCGGATCCCGCGGCAACAGGGGAAACACGAGAGGGGACCAGCGCGTGGTGGACGTATCCAAGGGCGGCGCGTCCGGTGGCGGCGTCAATCTGGCCAAGGGGCAGGCCATCAGCCTGCAGAAGAACGACGGCGGCAGCCTGACGGCCGTGCGCATGGGTCTCGGCTGGCAGGCGGCTCCCCGGCGCGGCCTGTTCGGCACGCGCACCCGGGAGATCGACCTGGACGCCTCCGCCGTCCTGTTCGCGGACAAGCAGCCGGTCGACGTCGTGTTCTTCCGTCACCTGGTGAGCGACGACGGCTCGGTGCGTCATACCGGTGACAACCTCGTCGGTGGTGTCGGCCAGGGCGGCGACGACGAGGCGATCCTCGTCGACCTGTCGCGCCTGCCGGTCCACATCGACCAGATCGTCTTCACCGTGAACTCCTTCACGGGACAGACCTTCCAGGAGGTCCAGAACGCGTTCTGCCGCCTGGTCGACGAGACCAACGGCCAGGAGCTCGCCCGCTACACGCTCGCGGGCGGCGGCGCCTACACGGCCCAGATCATGGCCAAGGTGCACCGCACGGGCCCGGGCTGGACGATGACGGCCCTCGGCACGCCGACCAACGGCCGCACCTTCCAGGACCTGATGCCGGCGATCCTGCCGCACCTGTAGGCCGGCACGGCGGGCCGCCCACGACACGACACAACGACACAGGGGGACGAAGGGCGATGACGGCCGAGCTGGTGCGGGGGCAGAACCACCCGCTCTCCCAGGCCCGTCTCGAGATCCGGGTCTCGGCCGGCACACCGGTCGTGGCCGTGGCCACGCTCGGCGACGAGCAGGGCACGGTGCACGGCGTCGAGTGGGTGGCCCACCCGGGCACACCCGCCCTGCCGGGGCTCGAGGTCTCCCGGCAGGCGGCCGCCGACCATCGCCTCGCGGTCGACCTGGGCGCCATGCCCGAGGCCGTGCACCGGATCAGCGTGCTGCTCGCCCTGCCCGCGGCGGGCGGGGGAGGACCGGTGCGCTTCGGTGCCGTAGCCGCCCCGTTCGTCGCGGTCACCGGCCTCGACGGCACCGAGGTCGCCAGCTACACGATCACCGACCTGGACGCCGAGTCGGCCGTCGTCGCCCTGGAGCTGTACCGCCGCCAGGGCGCCTGGAAGGTGCGCGCCGTCGGCCAGGGATATGCGGGCGGCCTCGCCGAACTCCTCACCGACCAGGGCCTGCCCCAGGCCCACCAGCTCGCCGGCGGTATCAACGAGGCGGTGGCGCAGGGCCTGGCCCGCTCGGTCCCGGCACCCCCGCCACGTACGACGGACGGCGACCGCTCCCGGCAGGCGGCCGCACCGGCCCGCGGCCCCGACCAAGGCGGACCCACGCCCCAGGGCGCCTCCGGCCCCGTACCGACACAGCCGACGTCTTCGTACGGTCCCCAGGCACCCGGCGCACCGACGCAGCCCACGTCTCCGTACGGCACGCAGGGCACCCCGGCACCCGGCGCACCACCGCAGCCCACCCCTCCCCACGACACGCAGGAAACTCCGGCGGCCAGTACCCCGCAGCAGCCGACCTCTCCCTACGGAACTCCGGGCACCCCGGCGGTGAACACCCCGCAGCCCGGATACCCCCAAGAACCCGCGCCCAGGGGCCCCTCAGCGGTCACCCAGCCGTCCCTGCCGCCCACCGGCGGCCCGATCGACTACAGGCACCCGCGCCGACAGAACGCGGCCCCGCCGGCCCCTCCGACCGCGCCCCCGGCCCAGCCCGGGCAGCCCGCGCGGCCGGTCGCGGGTGACGCGACCGGCTGGTCCATGGCCGAGCGGCTCTACAACCAGGTGTGGGGCATGTTCGAGGACCTGGCCCGCACCATGGCCGCGTATCGCAGCGCCGTCGACTTCGCCGACTCGCGCATGGAGAAGGAACTCGACCAGATCCTGTCCGACCCGCGCAGCCGGATCGGCGGACAGGGCGACGCCGCGCGCGAGGCGGCCCGCGCCAAGTACACCCAGCTCGTCGACCAGGCCCGCGAGGCCCTCGACCGGGACCTCACCCAGCTCACCGCCGAATCCGAGGTCGTCGAGCCCGCGCTGCCGCCGGCCTACGCAGGCTGGGACAGCCCCGTATGGCACGGCTACCGCGTGCCCATGGACAACCCCATGGCGCTGCGCCTGGGCGACCTCCACCTGCCCGAATGCGCTCAGCTGCGGATTCCGTTGCTGGTCCGCCTGCCGCTGGAACGCGGGATGTGGATCGACAGCGGACGTGCCGGATCGCTGGACGGCTCGTTCACCGACGCCCACGACCTGCGGCGGCTCGCGATGGAGACGGCGGTGGCGCACGCGGCCCGGCTGCTCGCCGTCCATCCGGCGGGCGAGTTCACCGTGCACGTCATCGACCCCGCCGGTTCGGGAGGGCAGGCGCTGGTACCGCTGGTGCGGACCGGCGTCCTCGCGGCCCCGCCCGCGCTCGGAGCGGCGGGGGTGACGGATGTCCTCGGCCGCCTCACCGAGCGCGTCGACCTCGTACAGATGGCGGTGCGCGCCGGCGCGGCCGATTCGCTCCCGCCCGGCCTCGACACCTCCGAGCAGCTCTTGATCGTCAACGACTTCCCGCACGGCTTCGACGACCGCGCCGTGAACCAGCTGCGCTACCTCGCGGACGAGGGTCCGGCCGTAGGCGTCCACCTGATGATGGTCGCGGACCGCGAGGAGGCGGCCGGCTACGGCCCGTTGCTCGACCCGTTGTGGCGTTCGCTCCTGCGACTGACCCCGGTGCCCGACGACCACCTCGCCGACCCCTGGGTGGGGCATGCCTGGACGTACGAGCCGTCGCTCGTGCCGGCCGGCAGTCAGGTGCTCCAGCACGTGCTCACCGAGGTCGCAGCGGCCCGCACCAAGCGCATGTAAAGAGAGCTGAACAGGCAGTTTGACCTTTACTTTGCCAACGGCTTTACCTTTCCTTGGTGATTGGGGTACCGTCTTCCTCACGGAGGGGAGTACTCCCTGTCGACTGCGGCGTACCCGTCAATACGGATCAGGCCAGATCCCGGGGCGTCGGCCCATCTTGGGTGGAAGAGACCTCCGGTAGCGACGACGCTGACATTTGCCGTTATGACTGCCGGAGGCGCAGTGGATGTTTCCCTGACCCTGTGGGTCCTGACGATCGTGGGCCTTGGCGCCCTGATCGCGGTCGACTTCTTCATCGGCCGCAAGCCACACGACGTATCGATCAAGGAAGCCGGAATCTGGACGGTCGTCTGGATCGTCCTGGCCGCACTCTTCGGATTCGGCCTGCTCGTCTTCGGCGGCGGTCAGCCAGCCGGCGAGTTCTTCGCGGGCTTCATCACCGAGAAGTCGCTGAGTGTCGACAATCTCTTCGTCTTCGTCCTGATCATGGCGAAGTTCGCGGTTCCCTCGCAGTACCAGCAGCGGGTGCTGCTCATCGGCGTCCTCATAGCCCTGGTCCTGCGGGCCATCTTCATCGCCGCCGGCGCGGCGATCCTCGCCAGCTTCTCGTGGGTGTTCTACCTCTTCGGCGCCTTCCTGATCTGGACCGCCTGGAAGCTCATCAAGGAGGCCCGGGCCGACGAGGAGGACGAGGAGTACGAGGAGAACAAGCTGCTCAAGGCCGCCGAGCGCCGCTTCGGCGTCGCCGACCGCTATCACGGCACCAAGCTGTGGATCCAGCAGAACGGCAAGCGGGTCATGACCCCGATGCTGGTCGTGATGCTCGCGATCGGCACCACGGACGTCCTCTTCGCGCTCGACTCGATCCCCGCGATCTTCGGCCTGACCCAGGACCCGTACATCGTCTTCACGGCCAACGCGTTCGCGCTGATGGGCCTCAGGCAGCTGTACTTCCTGATCGGCGGACTGCTCAAGAAGCTGGTCCACCTCAGCTACGGCCTGTCGATCATCCTCGGCTTCATCGGCGTCAAGCTGGTTCTGCACGCACTGCACGAGTCCGGCGTCCACGTCCCGGAGATCAGTATCCCGGTCTCCCTCGGCGTGATCTGCGCGGTTCTGATCGTCACCACGATCACCAGCCTCAGGGCGTCCAAGAAGCAGGCGGCGGCCGAGGCGGCGCAGGCCCAGGCCGAAGACGCTCCGAAGGACAGCATCGAGGCCTGACCACCTCGGACGCAGGAACAACCACCCCCCGGGAGGGGGGTGGTTGCCTGTCGTCTCTGCGACGATCACTTCATGAGCCGGCGATCAATCCATAGCCGGCTTCGCCGCCACCACCGGCACCGGCCGTGTCTCGGGCAGCAGCGTGAAACACGCCAGACTGAGCAGCGCGATCCCGGTGAGATACGCCCCCACGCCCCACGGCACCCCACCGCCCTGCTCGACAAGAGCCGTCGCCACGATCGGCGTGAGTGCGCCCCCTAGGACCCCGCCGAGGTTGTAGCCGACCGCGGCGCCCGTGCAGCGCACCCGCGGCTCGTACAGCTCCGGCAGATACGCGGCGATGACCGCGAACATCGTGATGAACGCCAGCATCGCTCCCAGGAAGCCGAGGAACATCCGCAGCGGCTCCCCCGTCGCGAGAAGCGCGACCATCGGGAACATCCACACGGCGGCGGCCGCACACCCGGCCAGACACAGGGGCCGCCGCCCCCAGCGGTCGCCGAGCAGCGCCGCCACGGGCGTCAGCGAGCCCTTCACCAGCACCGCGGCCATGATGCAGGTCAGCATGACGGTACGGCTCACCCCGAGCCGCTCAGTCGCGTACGCGAGGGACCAGGTCGTCACGGCGTAGAAGATCGCGTACCCGACCGAGAGCGCCCCGGCCGTCAGCAGCACGAGCCGCCAGTGGTCGCGCACGACCTCGGCGAGCGGCACGCGCGCGTGGTCGTCGATTTCGAGAAAACGGGGACTCTCCGCGAGCGAGGACCGCAGCCACAGTCCGACCACGGCCAGCACTCCCGCCGCCCAGAACGGCACCCGCCATCCCCACTGCGTGAACTGCGCCTCGGACAGCGTCGCCGCCAGCCCCAGCACCACGCCGTTGGCGAGCAGGAAGCCCAGCGCGGGCCCGACCTGCGGGAAGCTCGACCAGAGGCCGCGCCGCTCGGCGGGCGCGTGCTCCACGGTCAGCAGCACGGCCCCGCCCCACTCCCCGCCGAGCCCCAGCCCTTGCAGGAAACGCAGCACCAGAAGCAGCACGGGAGCGGCCACGCCGATCGTCTCGTACGTCGGTACACAGCCGACCGCGACCGTGGAGGCGCCGGTCAGCAGCAGCGAGGCGACCAGGACCGGCCGACGCCCGTGCCGGTCCCCGATGTGCCCGAACAGCACCGACCCCAGCGGCCGCGCGACGAAGCCCACGCCGAACGTCCCGAAGGCGGCCAGGGTCCCCGCCACCGGCGAGAACGTCGGGAAGAACAGCGGACCGAGGACCAGCGCCGCGGCTGTCCCGTAGACGAAGAAGTCGTAGAACTCGATGGCCGTCCCGGCGAGCGAGGCGGCCGCGAGCCGCAGCATGGAGGGTGCCCTTACGGTGCGTACGTCGTGCATGCCGCGTCAACTACCCACAGTGATCGTGGGTTACGGGGGCGCGCGGGGTCGCGGCCCGCGTCAGTACGCGACCGTGATGCGCCTGGCCGGGCCGTCGACGCGCACGGTGCCGCCGTAGGGGATGACGAGTTGAGGGTCGGTGTGCCCGAAGTCCACGTCGAAGACGATCGTGGCCTCGGGGGCATAGGCCCGCATGACGCGCAGCACGGCCTCGCGCTGCTCGGCGGCGTAACGGGCGCCCTCCTCCGGGCTGTTGGGGTGCTCGAAGGACCAGGTCTTCGGGCGGCCCATCAGGAGCGCGGAGAAGCGCTGGAGCAGACCGCGCTCGCCCATGTTCCGCAGGGTGCGGAAGACCTCCGTGTCACTCGGCAGGTCCTCCGAGGTCTCCAGGAGCAGCACTCCGCCGTCGTACACCGTCAGATCGCGGCAGACCTCGCGGTCGGCCATCAGCAGCCAGCCGAGGATCTCCAGGCAGCCGCCCCAAGTACGGCCCTCGACCACCCGGTCGGCGTTCAGCCAGGTCCACCCGGTGCCGGGCCGGGTCTCGGGCTCCGCCTCGAAAGTCGCGGGGTCCGCCCAGTCGCGGTCGACGTCCTTCCAGCGCTCGGCGGGCCTCAGTTCGTACTCGCCCGAGGTGAACAGGGCCGCCCGCAGGGACTCGGCGGTCTGCGGGTGCATGGCGCCCGGGCGGCCCAGTTCGACCATCACGCTCGCGCCGTGGTAGCCGACGATCCCGGCGCTGTGCAGGTAGGCGAGCAGGTTCGTGTTGTCGCTCATCCCGAAGAAGGGCTTCGGGTTCGTGCGGATCAACTCCCGGTCCAGCAGCGGCAGCACGGTGATCTGGTCGTCGCCGCCGATCGACGCGATGACGGCCTTGACGCCTGGGTCGGTGAAGGCCGCGTGGATGTCGTCGGCACGCTCCCGCGGCGTCGTCCCCATCTTCCGGGTCGTCGGATACTCGACGGGTTCGAGGCCGAACTCCGTGCGCAGCCGCTCCAGGCCCAGCTCGTACGGGCGCGGGAAGAGCTCCGGCAGGCCACCGGAGGGCGAGACGACGGCTATACGGTCGCCGGGCGAGGGCTTGGGAGGGTACGCGGGTGTCGTCATCCCGCGAAGGGTACGAGCCGTCACTCCCTCCTCGCACCGTGATAAACCGGGTCCGAGCAGTCCACCTTCACCGGACCGGAGGAACCGTGCCCCGCACCCTGGCCAACGCCCCGATCATGATCCTCAACGGACCCAACCTGAACCTGCTCGGTCAGCGCCAGCCGGAGATCTACGGCTCCGACACCCTCGCCGACGTCGAGGCCCTGTGTGCCAAGGCGGCGGCCGCGCACGGCGGCACGGTGGACCTCCGTCAGTCCAACCACGAGGGCGAGCTGGTCGACTGGATCCACGAGGCGCGGCTGAACCACTGCGGGATCGTCATCAACCCGGGTGCCTACTCGCACACGTCCGTCGCGATCCTGGACGCACTCAACACCTGCGACGGACTGCCGGTGTTGGAGGTCCACATCTCCAACATCCACCAGCGCGAGTCGTTCCGGCACCACTCGTACGTCTCGCTGCGCGCCGACGGGGTCATCGCGGGGTGCGGGGTGCAGGGGTACGTGTTCGGCGTCGAGCGGGTCGCGGCGCTGGCGCGGGCGGGTCAGGCCGAGGCGTAAGTCCCGCTGTCCTGGCGGACGCCCCTTACAGCCGCCCCGCCTCCACGATCCGCCGCAGGAAGCGCTGCGTGCGTTCCTGCCGCGGGTCGCCGAAGATCTGCTCGGCCGTGCCGCGCTCCAGAACCACCCCTCCGTCCAGAAAGCAAACCTGGTCGGCGACATCGCGGGCGAAGCCCATCTCGTGCGTCGCCAGCACCATGGTCATACCGTCCTCCTTCAGGTCGCGGACGACGGTGAGGACCTCACCCACGAGCTCGGGGTCGAGGGCGGCGGTGATCTCGTCGAGCAGCAGCAGCCGGGGACGTACGGCCAGAGCGCGGACGATCGCCGCCCGCTGCTGCTGGCCGCCGCTCAGCCGGTCCGGGTACTCGCCCGCCTTCTCGCCCAGTCCGAGCCGCTCCAGGAGCTCACGCGCGCGTGCCTCGGCCTCCGCGCGGGACACGCCGTGCACCCGGCGCGGGGCCAGGGTGATGTTCTCCAGGACCGTCATGTGCGGAAAGAGGTTGTACGCCTGGAAGACCACGCCGATACGGCGGCGTACCGCGTCCTGGTCGACACGCGGGTCGGTGATCTCCTCGTCGTCCAGCCAGATCGCGCCGTCGTCGATCTCCTCCAGGAGGTTGGCGCAGCGAAGCAGTGTGGACTTACCGGAGCCGGAAGCGCCGATCAGCGCGGTCACCGTGTGCGGAGCGACCTCCAGATCGACGTCCCGCAGCACGACCGAGCCGCCGAAGGTCTTGCGGACTGACTCCATGCGCAGCACGGGTGCGTCGCTCACAGTGATCCTCCCTGGGCCCGCTGACGGTCCATCCGGGCCGTCACCCAGTCGGTGAACCGGGTCATCGGGATGGTCAGGGCCACGAAGACCAGGCCCGCGACGATGTACGGCGTGTAGTTGAGGCTGCGGCCCACGATGATGTCGGCTGCCCGTACTGCGTCGATCGCGCCGCCGATCGACACGAGACCGGTGTCCTTCTGGAGGGACACCAGGTCGTTCAGCAGGGGCGGCACCTGGCGGCGCACGGCCTGCGGCAGGACGACGTGCCGCAACGCCTGCCGGTTGGTCAGGCCGAGCGAGCGGGCCGCGGCGCGCTGCGAGGGGTGCACGGACTCGATGCCGGCGCGGAACACCTCGGCGACGTACGCCGAGTACGTCAGCGTCAGCGCCGTACCGCCCAGCAGCACCGGGTCGACGGTCACGCCCTGCAGTCGCAGCGCGGGGACGCCGAGGACCACGATCATCAGGTTGATGATGAGCGGCAGGCCCCGGAAGAAGTCGGTGTACGCGGCGGCCAGCACCCGCAGCGGGAAGAACACCGGACCCCGCAGGGTGCGGGCGACGGCGATCAGCATCCCGAGGACCAGAACGGCGGCGCCGCAGATCAGCAGCAGCCGGACGTTGAGCCAGAGCCCTTCGAGCACCCTGGGGAGCGCCTCGCGCGCGTAGCCCCAGTCGAAGAACGTCTCCTTGGTGCGCGGCCAGCCAGGCGCGTTGACGACGACCACATAGAGGACGACGCCCGTGATCAGGGTCGAGAGCGCGGCGATCGCCGTGGCACGACGGGAGCGGGCGCGTTTGTAGGCCTCGCGTTCGATCCGCCGCTGCGACGGGACGTAACCGTCGCCCCCGCCGCTCATGTCACCCTTGTCGTCCGCGCCCTCCTGGCCGGACTCCTCCTTCGTGACCGTCACTTGAGCACCGGGGCGTCGACGGCTTCGGACAGCCACCGCTGCTCGAGCTTCGCCAGCGTGCCGTCCTCGCGCAGCGCGTCCACGGCGTCCGTCACGCACGAGGTGAGCGCGCTGCCCTTGTCGAGGACGAGCCCGAACTGCTCCGGCGTACCGCCCTGGTTCTCGAACTGCCCCACGATCTTCGCGTCCGTCACCTCGGCCGAGGTGATGTAGAAGGCGGTCGGCAGGTCCACGACGATGGCGTCGACCTGGCCGTTCTGCAGCGCGGACTTGGCCTGGTCGTTCTTGGCGTACGCGGCGGCCGCCTGCTTCGGCCGCACCACGTCGTTGATGTAGTTGAGGCTGGTGGTGCCGACCTGGGCGCCCAGCTTCACGTCCTTCAGGTTCGCGATGCTCTTCGCCTTCGCGGCCTTGGAGTCCTTCAGCGCGATGACGGCCTGGCGCACGTCGTAGTAGCCGGACGAGAAGTCCACGGCCTTCTTGCGCTCGTCGCTGATGGACACCTGGTTGATGTCGAAGTCGAACGTCTTCTCGCCGGGCGCGAAGGCTTTGTTGAAGGGGATGCTCTGCCAGACGACGGCGCTCTTGTCGTAGCCGAGCTGCTTCGCCACGGCGTACGCGACCGCCGACTCGAAGCCCTCGCCGTTCGCGGGCTTGTCGTCCTTGAACCACGGCTCGTACGCGGGCTCGTCGGTGGCGATGGTCAGCTTGCCGGAGGTCTTGGTGCCCAACTTGCCCTTGGCGCAGGTGGTCCCGGCCGGTCCCGAAGGCGAGTCGGCCGCCTTCTCCTCCGGCTGCGGAGCACAGCCGACGGCGGTGGCGAGCAGAGCGATGGTCGCGGCGGCGACGGCGCGGCGCAGCGCGCGCGGGGCAGGATGCATGGCGGGAGATTGACAGCCCGCCGGCCCGTTTGTCGAGGTCACAGCGGGAATTGTCCGGATAGTGGGAACGGGTGTTGCATTCTTGTGAACACTTCCCGTGAAGGTCGCCGGGGCCGCCGGCCGAGGGCGGGGATCGGAAGACCGGCGGCCCGTACCGCGCAGGAGCCGTCATCCTGTGCGGGGCTGCTTCCAGTTGACTGCGCAACCATGTGCGCGGGGAGCGTGCGCGCGACACCGGCGTGTGTGAATGGTTCACACGGGGCGCGTGCACGGCGCTGGCGCGGGGCGCGCATTCAGTACGCGCGCCCGCGTGCCGCCGCTCACCACCCGCGCGCGTGCCACTCCGGCAGATGCGGCCGCTGCGCGCCGAGCGTCGTGTCGTTGCCGTGCCCCGGGTAGACCCAGGTCTCGTCCGGCAGCACGTCGAAGATCTTCGTTTCGACGTCGTGGATCAGGCTGGCGAACGCCTTCGGATCCTTACGGGTGTTGCCCACGCCGCCCGGGAAGAGGCAGTCCCCGGTGAACACATGGGGATGCCCGTGCGGGTCGTCGTAGACGAGGGCGATCGAGCCCGGCGTGTGCCCGACCAGATGGCGCGCGGTGAGCTCCACCCGCCCCACGCGGATGACGTCGCCGTCGTCCACCAGCACGTCGGTCGGCACGGGAATGCCGTCGGCGTCGTCCCGTCCGGCGTAGGTACGGGCGCCGGTGGCCGCCACGACCTCGGCGAGCGCCTGCCAGTGGTCGCCGTGCTGGTGCGTGGTGACCACCGACGCGATGCCGTCGTCGCCGATCATGCCGAGCAGGGTGTGGGCGTCGTTCGCCGCGTCGATCAGCAACTGCTCGTCGGTGGCCCGGCAGCGCAGCAGATAGGCGTTGTTGTCCATCGGGCCGACCGCGATCTTCGTGATCATCAGGTCCCGCAGCTCGTGCACATCGGCCGGGCCGCCGACCTTCACCGCTCCGCTGTACGTCATGGCGGTCAGCCTATAGCGGGGAGCGGCCCGGGGGCCGTCCCGGTGCTACAGCGGAGGGAGCGCGGGCAGGGCGCCGCCACGCACCGTCAGCGCAGAGCCGTCACGGCGTCCGGCGAGCCAGCCGAGCAGGTCGGGTCCGGTGCCCGTGACGGTGACCTCGGGTGTGCCCGCCTCGCGGCCCGTGCTCCACGCGCGCGTGCCGTCCGTGAGATGAGTGGCCGGCACGTCGGGGTGGCCGCTGAAGCGCTCGGCCAGGAAGTCGATCTCCCGCTCCACGAACTCGGCGGGAAGATCCTCCAGCTCGTACCCGATCCCGAGGTCCACATGGTGCAGCTCCACCTCGGCCCACCGCCGGAACGGCACCCGGGACGCCGAGTCGGTGACCCCGTTTCGCAGCTCCACCGTGCGCGACCAGTCCGCCGGGGCGGCCCCGGTCTCCTGGAAGCGGGCCGCGCTCTCGCGCAGGTCGGCGAGCTGGACGTCGAGGGGGCGCTGGGCGTCCCGCTCGATCTCGGCGTCACGCGCCTGGGCGGAGGCGTACATGGGACGCCCCTCCAGGACGTTCACGAGGGCGTCGGCGTTCCGGGAGAGGTGGGCCAGGATGTGGCCGCGGGTCCAGTCCGGCAGTCGTGACGGCTCGGACACTGACGCGTTGTCCAATTTGGCGGCTGCGGTGAGGAGCCGCTCCGTCGCGTCGCGTACAGACGCCAGGTCATGAGCGTGATCAATCATGCTGCTGACCCTAAACCCGCCACACCTTTGGGTGAAGGTGGTGAACAGGCGCCGTAAATCGAATGTGCGTGCTATAGGGTCGGGCGTGGCGTCGGGCATGCTGGATGGCCGGGGATTGTTATGCCTCCTGGGAATCCGACCGGCGTTGTCAGTGGCTCCCCCTAGTCTGAGAAAGCACGGGGGCCTCGCCCCTGTCACTTCTCTCAAGAAAGGTGCGGACCGGCGTGGCCGACCGTCTCATCGTCCGTGGCGCGCGCGAGCACAACCTGAAGAACGTCTCGCTCGACCTGCCCCGCGACTCGCTCATCGTCTTCACGGGCCTGTCCGGTTCGGGCAAGTCCTCCCTGGCCTTCGACACCATTTTCGCCGAGGGTCAGCGGCGCTACGTGGAGTCGCTCTCCTCGTACGCCCGCCAGTTCCTCGGTCAGATGGACAAGCCGGACGTCGACTTCATCGAAGGCCTCTCGCCCGCGGTCTCCATCGACCAGAAGTCGACCTCGCGCAACCCGCGCTCGACGGTCGGCACGATCACCGAGGTCTACGACTACCTGCGCCTGCTCTTCGCGCGCATCGGCAAGCCGCACTGCCCCGAGTGCGGCCGCCCGATCACGCGCCAGTCGCCGCAGGCCATCGTCGACAAGGTCCTGGAGCTGCCGGAGGGAAGCCGATTCCAGGTGCTGTCGCCGCTGGTGCGCGAGCGCAAGGGAGAGTTCGTCGATCTCTTCGCCGATCTCCAGACCAAGGGCTACTCCCGCGCGCGGGTGGACGGCGAGACGATCCAGCTCTCCAACCCGCCCACCCTGAAGAAGCAGGAGAAGCACACCATCGAGGTGGTCGTCGACCGTCTCACGGTGAAGGAGTCCGCCAAGCGCCGCCTCACCGACTCCGTGGAGACCGCCCTCGGCCTGTCCGGCGGCATGGTGGTGCTCGACTTCGTCGACCTCCCCGAGGACGACCCCGAGCGCGAGCGTATGTACTCCGAGCACCTGTACTGCGCGTACGACGACCTCTCCTTCGAGGAGCTGGAGCCCCGCTCCTTCTCCTTCAACTCGCCCTTCGGCGCCTGCCCCGATTGCACCGGCATCGGCACGCGCATGGAGGTCGACCCCGAGCTGATCGTCCCGGACGAGGACAAGTCCCTCGACGAGGGCGCCATCCACCCCTGGTCGCACGGCCACACCAAGGACTACTTCGGCCGCCTGATCGGCGCCCTGGCGGACGCGTTGGGGTTCCGGACGGACATCCCCTTCGCCGGTCTGCCGCAGCGCGCCAAGAAGGCTCTGCTCCACGGCCACAAGACGCAGATCGAGGTCCGGTACCGCAACCGGTACGGGCGCGAGCGCGTGTACACCACGCCCTTCGAAGGAGCGGTCCCCTTCGTCAAGCGCCGGCACAGCGAGGCCGAGAGCGACGCCAGCCGCGAGCGCTTCGAGGGCTACATGCGCGAGGTGCCCTGCCCCACCTGTGAGGGCACGCGCCTGAAGCCGATCGTCCTCGCGGTCACGATCATGGAGAAGTCGATCGCCGAGGTCTCCGCGATGTCGATCAGCGACTGCGCGGACTTCCTGCGCGAGCTGAGGCTGAGCGCCCGCGACAAGAAGATCGCCGAGCGCGTGCTGAAGGAGGTCAACGAGCGGCTCAGGTTCCTGGTCGACGTCGGCCTGGACTACCTCTCGCTGAACCGCGCGGCCGGCACCCTCTCCGGCGGCGAGGCCCAGCGCATCCGCCTGGCCACCCAGATCGGCTCCGGCCTCGTCGGCGTCCTCTACGTCCTCGACGAGCCGTCCATCGGACTGCACCAGCGCGACAACCACCGGCTCATCGAGACCCTGGTCCGGCTGCGGGACATGGGCAATACGCTGATCGTCGTCGAGCACGACGAGGACACCATCAAGGTCGCCGACTGGGTCGTCGACATCGGCCCCGGCGCGGGTGAGCACGGCGGCAGGGTCGTGCACAGCGGCTCCCTGAAGGAGCTGCTCGCCAACCCCGAGTCGCAGACCGGTCAGTACCTGGCGGGCAAGAAGTCCATCCCGGTGCCCGACATCCGGCGCCCCCTCGACCCGTCCCGGCAGCTCACGGTGCACGGCGCCCGCGAGAACAACCTCCAGGACATCGACGTGTCCTTCCCGCTGGGCGTGTTCACGGCGGTCACGGGCGTGTCCGGCTCCGGCAAGTCGACGCTGGTCAACGACATCCTGTACACGCACCTGGCCCGTGAGCTGAACGGCGCCCGGAGCGTTCCCGGGCGGCACACGCGCGTGGACGGCGACGACCTCGTCGACAAGGTCGTGCACGTCGACCAGTCGCCCATCGGCCGCACCCCCCGGTCGAACCCGGCGACGTACACCGGCGTCTTCGACCACGTCCGCAAGCTGTTCGCCGAGACGACCGAGGCGAAGGTCCGCGGCTACATGCCCGGCCGCTTCTCCTTCAACGTCAAGGGCGGCCGCTGCGAGAACTGCGCGGGCGACGGCACCATCAAGATCGAGATGAACTTCCTCCCGGACGTGTACGTCCCGTGCGAGGTCTGCCACGGCGCCCGCTACAACCGGGAGACCCTGGAGGTCCACTACAAGGGCAAGTCCATCGCGGACGTGCTGAACATGCCGATCGAAGAGGCCATGCACTTCTTCGAGGCCGTTCCGGCGATCTCCCGCCACCTGAAGACGCTCAACGACGTCGGTCTCGGCTATGTCCGGCTCGGCCAGTCCGCGACCACTCTGTCGGGCGGTGAGGCGCAGCGCGTCAAGCTCGCCAGCGAGCTGCAGAAGCGCTCCACCGGACGCACGGTCTACGTACTGGACGAGCCGACCACCGGTCTGCACTTCGAGGACATCAGCAAGCTGCTGACGGTCCTGTCCGGCCTGGTCGACAAGGGCAACACGGTCATCGTCATCGAGCACAACCTCGACGTGATCAAGACCGCCGACTGGGTCGTCGACATGGGTCCCGAAGGCGGCGCCGGCGGTGGTCTCGTGGTCGCCGAGGGCACGCCCGAGCAGGTGGCCGGGATCCCGGCCAGCCACACCGGCAAGTTCCTGCGGGAGATCCTCGGCGCCGACCGGATCAGCGATGCCCCGGTGAAGGCCCCGAGCCGGAGGGCGGTCAAGAAGACGGTGGCGGCCACATCGACGACGAAGAGAACGGCGGCGACGGCCAAGGCCGCCAACAACACGGCGACGAAGAAGGCGACGGGAGCCACCAAGAAGGCCACGCCCGCGAAGAAGACGGCCCGGGCCCGGAAGGTCTGACCGAGGACCGAGGACCGAGGGCTCGGACCGGCGACTCGCAAAGCGTTTCAAGTGGTTGGCCCGGACCGTTGCGGCTGGACACACGCAGCCCGTAGCGGACCGGGCCACCCCTTGCACGTGCTTGCCGTGCACGCGCGGTTGCGCCGTCGTGACCAACGTGGCTTCAGACTGCTGAAGTTGGCGACGCTCCTGCTGGCTGCCGGGCTACCGGTGACCGTCGCCGCGTCCGCGCCCACTGGGGTCGCGGCGCTGATGGGTGGCCTGATCGCGGTCATCGGGGGCGCGCAGCAGCTGTTCAAGTTCCAGGAGAGCCGGATCAACTACCGGTCCGTGTGCGAGAACCTGCGCCGCGAGCAGCACCTGTACCTCGCCCGCGCGGGGCATTACGCCGACGCCCCCGACGGCGACATCCTGCTGGCCGAGTCGGTGGAGCGGATCCACGGCCAGGAGACCACCCAGCCGCGGCTCGCCGTGGGCTCCGCCGCCGTCGGCACGGACCTGCTGACCGCCGGCGTGCACTGCCCTCCGGCAGCCGGGTCGAGCTCTTGGTCACCGAGGACCCCGAGGGGTCCGTGGCCGCTTCCGTCGCCGACAAGGGGCCGCAGTGGGAGCGGCGCTGTCGCACGCTGACCGCCAGGACCGGGGCCGACCTGCTCCCCGTACCCGGAGCGAAGGCGGACGACGAGGGGTTTCGTGCCGTCAACCAGGCGATCCTGGACCATGCGCGCGGCCGCCTCGGCGACGCCGAACAGGGTGCGGGCGACCCCGAGGAGCTCGGGGTCGTCGCGGTGACGCACGGCCGACGTGCGGGAGAGGACGACACCGAGGCCGCCGCCGAGTCGGCGGCGGCCGTCGGCCACCTCGTGCTGCGCCTCGACCCCACGCAGAGCCCGTCCGCGGGTGTGACATCGCCGCGGCCGGAAGGCGCGGGAGAGGCCCCGGACGCGGACTGAGCAACCGTGGATCGGACGTCTCGGGCGCTCAGCCCAGTTCCGCCGCGAACGGCGGCTCGGCCCCCGCGCGCGAGCACGTGATCGCCGCCGCACGCGCGGCGAACCGCAGCAGCCGGGTCCACCCGTCGGCGCCCAGACCCACGAGAGCCTGCGGGGTCAGGGCGTCCCGATCGGACAGGCCGTGCAACAGAGCCGCGTTCACGGTGTCGCCGGCGCCGATCGTGTCCACGACGTCGACCTTCTCGCCCGGCACGGCGTACACCGCCCCGTCCCGGGTGAAGGCCGTCAGGCCGTCGCCACCCTGGGTGATCACGACGGCCGAGGGGCCGGCGGCCAGCCACTCGTGCGGGGTCCCGCCCAGCCACCGAGCGTCCTCCTCGGACAGCTTGAGCAGCGACACCGACGGCAGCCAGCTCTTGAACCGGGCCCGGTAGGCGTCCGCGTCGGGAATCAGCCCCGCCCGGATGTTCGGGTCGAGCGTGGTGAACACGCCCTGCGCGGCCGCGCCCCGCATCAGCTCCTCATAGGCGCTCGCGCCCGGCTCCAGCACCAGCGAGCAGGTGCCGAAGGACACCGCCCGCGTCCCCGCGGGCAGCTCCGAGGGTGCCGTGAACAGCCGGTCGGCGGTGCCGTCGACGTAGAAGGAGTAGGCGGCCGAGCCGTGCCCGTCGATCGTGGCGACCGCGAGGGTGGTCGGCTCCGTGCCACGCTGTACGGCCGACACGTCGACGTCGGACTCCCGCAGCCTGTCCAGCAGGGCCTCGCCGAAGGCGTCGTACGAGACGCGGGAGCAGAAGGCCGTGGGGGAGCCGAGGCGGCCGAGGGCGACGGCCGTGTTGTAGGGGCCGCCGCCGAGCGCCGGCTTCAGGTCCGCGAGGGCGCCCGTGCCCTGCGGTACCAGGTCGATCAGGGCCTCACCGGCGACGACGATCACGAGACGGTTCCTTTCGCGGACTGCTGGGGCTGCGCGGGGTGCTCCGGCTCCGCGGGGCAGCCGCACGAGGTGCGATGGACGAAGGCGCAGGCGAGCCGCACGGTCCGGGCGGGCCGGTCCGGTGCGGCGAGGCGGTCCAGGAGCAGCCGGACCGCCTGTGCGCCGATGTCCTTGCTGGGCTGGGCGATCGCGGTGAGTTGGGGAGCGAACAGGTCCGCCCAGGGGAAGTCGTCGAAGCAGCACAGCGCGATGTCGTCGGGCACCGACAGGCCACGTTCGCGCAGCGCGCGCAGGGCCCCGATGGTCATCGCGTTGTTGGCGGTGACGAGCCCGGAGGGTGGCGTGGCGAGGGAGAGCAGGGCCGCGGTCGCCCGTTCGGCGCCGGCCGCCTCGGAGTCGCCGTGCACCACGAGCCGCTCGTCATAGGGGAGCCCGGCGGCCGCGAGGCCGTGCCGGTACCCGGTGATCCGCTCCCCGGTCGTGCTCAGCCCCGGCCGGCCCGCGACCAGGGCGATCCGCCGGTGGCCGAGCCCGGCGAGGTGCGTGACCAGCTCGGCCGTCGGTTCGGCGCTGTCGGCACAGACCTGGTCGAAGCGCGCCACGCCGTCCTCGGGAGAGTCGAGCAGCCGGTCGAGGAACACGGTCGGTACGTCGTGACGCCCCAGGTAGGCGACCAGCTCGCGCGGATCCGCGGAGGGCGCGACGATCATGCCGTCCACCCGTCGTTCGTGCAGGAGCTGGACGACCTTGCGCTCGTGCTCCGCATCGTCGTGTGGATCCGCGATGAGCAGGCTGTAGCCGTGCTCCAGGGCGCTGGCCTCGACTCCCTGGAGGATCTCCGTGAAGTAGGGGTTGCTGATCGCCGACACCGCGAGGCCGATGGACCGCGTGCGGGAGGTCACCAGCGAGCGGGCGAGGGTGTTGGGGGTGTAGCCGAGCTCGTCGATGGCGTCCAGCACGGCCTGACGCGTGTGGGGAAGCACCGGCCGGGTGTCGTTCAGTACGTGCGAGACGGTCGCCACGGACACGCCGGCGCTGCGTGCGACGTCGGCCATGGTCGGCATGGAGACCACCTCCCGGAACGAAACGGCACCGCACCGCGCGGCACAGCACCGGGAACGTATCGCATGCGACGGCGGACGTAAACGCTTGCGCAATCGTTTACGCCCGGTGACCGGACATCAAAGAGGCGCGCCGAGCCGACCTCACGACCTGCCCCTCACTCCCAGTCCCACGCGATCCCCACGATCCCCGACCGCACCCGAGGCTCCACGAGGTGCACCGAGTGGTGTCGGCCGGTCAGGGCCAGTTCTTGTCGGCCGCTGCGGGGAGCCGCCGCCGAGTGCTGGGCGAAACGGTGGCAGCGCGTCGGCAGCGCGTCCTCGTCGAACCGCACCTGGAGCGCGTACTGGCCGCCGGCCGGCCCGAACCCGCGGACGTACTCCCGCGACACACCGGCCGTGCCGTCCTCGACGCGGTAACGGAAGAGGAAGGTGTCGCCGGCCCGCAGCCGGGTGTCGAAGAGCAACTCGGCCACCAGCACCCCGGTCTCGTGGTCCGAACGGACGCGTCCCGTACGGCAGTTCTCCAGGGCGTGGACTCTCATGCGCTCCGGCGCGCAGCCCGGGTCGCCATGGTGAACGGCCACGAAACGGTCGACGCCGTCCCGGTGGGCGCGCACGATGTGCTGCGACTCGCGCCCCGTCAGCTCGCGGCGCGCCCCGATCCGTACGCGCTCGTGGTGCCCGAGTGTGTGCAGCCCGCCGTCGAGCGGCGAGTCCAGCTCGGCCAGCAGCTGTTCCAGGACACCCGAGGCCTCCACCAGGGACCGGTAGGAGCGGGCCGCGGGCCGCTGTGCGGCCGGGTCCTCGTCGGTCCGGGCCAGCAGCCGGATCAGGGACTCCTCGGGCAGCTGGAGAATCTCCTCCAGCGCACGTACGGCCCGCAACGACTCGGGGCGTTGCGGGCGCCGGGCGCCTTGCTGCCAGTAGCTCAGGCTCGTGACGCCGACCCTCACCCCGTACCGCGACAGATGGTGCTGCACCCGCTGCAGCGGCAGTCCGCGGGCGGCGATCGCGGCCCGCAGCGCGACGTGGAAGGGCCCGCCACGCAGGGCCGAGTCCAGTTCCGTTGTGGCGATGGTGGCGACGTCCGCGTGCTGTGGGGCGTGCGGCATGCAGGGGCCTTTCTGTGAATGCTTCACAACGGCTGGTCAGACCGTTCACGAGGGTGTGCCGGGGGCGCCGCGCCGGCGCCGGGGGATCTTCACATCCGTACGCCGTCGTGCAGGGCCCCCGAGTTCCCCCGCATTGAAGCGTGTTGACCAAGTCCCGACAACACCTGATGTCGAACAGCGCCGTACTCATGACCGATTTCGCGCGGCCTGGCTGACAGAAAGATCTCTTCACTCAGCGTAATGATGGGCTCATGAGGGGTAGTGAGGTGCCGCCCTGGCGACGTTGTCCACAGGGAACCCGGCGACCCGGCGGACGTTGTCCACAGCCCGCCGCGCTGTCACCCCCCGCCAGTAGGGTGTGAGACATGGCCGATCCCTCCAGCTACCGCCCCAAGCCGGGACAGATCCCGGACTCTCCCGGGGTGTACAGGTTCCGTGACGAGCACCGCCGGGTGATCTACGTCGGAAAGGCGAAGAGCCTGCGCCAACGCCTGGCGAACTACTTCCAGGACCTGGCGGGCCTCCACCCCCGCACCCGCACCATGGTCACCACGGCCGCCTCCGTGGAGTGGACCGTGGTTGCCACGGAGGTCGAGGCCCTGCAGCTGGAGTACTCCTGGATCAAGGAGTACGACCCCCGGTTCAACGTCAAGTACCGCGACGACAAGAGCTACCCGTACCTCGCTGTGACGATGAACGAGGAGTTCCCGCGCGTGCAGGTGATGCGCGGTCACAAGAAGAAGGGCGTCAGGTACTTCGGGCCGTACGCGCACGCGTGGGCCATCCGCGACACCGTCGACCTCCTCCTGCGCGTCTTCCCGGTCCGCACCTGCTCCGCCGGCGTCTTCAAGAACGCCGCCCGCACCGGCCGCCCCTGCCTGCTCGGCTACATCGGCAAGTGCTCCGCACCCTGCGTCGGCCGGGTCTCCGCCGACGAGCACCGCGAACTCGCCGACGAGTTCTGCGACTTCATGGCCGGCCGCACGGGCACGTATCTCCGCCGCCTGGAGAAGCAGATGACGGCGGCGGCCGAGGAGATGGAGTACGAGCGCGCGGCCCGCCTGCGCGACGACATCGAGGCCCTGAAGAAGGCCATGGAGAAGAACGCGGTCGTGCTCGCCGACGCGACCGACGCCGACCTGATCGCGGTCGCCGAGGACGAGCTGGAAGCGGCCGTGCAGATCTTCCACGTCCGTGGCGGACGCGTGCGCGGCCAGCGCGGCTGGGTGACCGACAAGGTCGAGGAGATCACCACCGGCGCCCTCGTCGAGCACGCCCTCCAGCAGCTCTACGGCGAGGAGAAGGGCGACGCGGTCCCCAAGGAGGTCCTCGTCCCGGCCCTGCCCGACCCGGTGGAGCCCGTCCAGGAATGGCTGACCGGGCGCCGCGGTTCCAACGTCTCGCTGCGCATCCCGCAGCGCGGCGACAAGAAGGCCCTCATGGAGACCGTGCAGCGCAACGCCCAGCAGGCGCTCGTGCTGCACAAGACCAAGCGCGCCTCGGACCTGACCACGCGCTCGCGCGCGCTGGAGGAGATCGCCGAGGCCCTGGACCTGGACAGCGCCCCGCTCAGGATCGAGTGCTACGACATCTCGCATCTCCAGGGCGACGACGTCGTGGCCTCCATGGTCGTCTTCGAGGACGGACTCCAGCGCAAGGGCGAGTACCGCCGCTTCCAGATCAAGGGCTTCGCGGGCCAGGACGACGTCCGCTCCATGCACGAGGTGATCACCCGCCGCTTCCGGCGCTACCTCGCCGAGAAGGAGAAGACGGGGGAGTGGTCCGACGGACAGAACGCCCTCACGGAAGAGGACGGCCGTCCCAAGCGCTTCGCCTACCCGCCCCAGCTCGTCGTCGTCGACGGCGGCCAGCCGCAGGTCGCGGCCGCCAAGAAGGCCCTCGACGAGCTCGGCATCGACGACATCGCCGTCTGCGGCCTCGCCAAACGCCTGGAGGAGGTCTGGCTGCCGGACGAGGACGACCCGGTGGTCCTGCCCCGCACCAGCGAGGGCCTCTACCTGCTCCAGCGGGTCCGGGACGAGGCCCACCGCTTCGCGATCACCTACCAGCGCACGAAGAGGGCCAAGCGCTTCAGGTCGAGCCCCTTGGACGACGTGCCGGGGCTCGGGGACACGCGCAAGCAGGCTCTGCTGAAGCATTTCGGTTCGTTGAAGAAACTGCGATCCGCCACCATCGACCAGATCTGCGAGGTTCCCGGCATAGGCCGCAAGACGGCCGAGACGATCGCCGTGGCTCTCGCCCAGGCGGCTCCGGCCACGCCGGCGGTGAACACGGCGACTGGAGAGATCATGGAAGAGGAACCCGGCACCATGGGTTCCAGTGGGGAGCCCGTGAGGATGGGCGCCCCGGACGAACGACGGGGGCAGGAGACATGAATGTGAACGAGCACGACGGGCAACAAGGCCAAGGCGGAGACGGAGCACAAGTGAGTACGGGCACGCCCAACGAGACGGCCGCAGTCCCGGACACCGCGATCCCCGAGCTGGTGATCATCTCCGGCATGTCCGGAGCGGGCCGCTCGACGGCCGCCAAGTGTCTGGAGGACCTCGGCTGGTTCGTCGTCGACAACCTCCCGCCGGCGCTGATCCCCACCATGGTGGAGCTCGGCGCCCGCTCCCAGGGCAACGTGGCGCGGATCGCGGTCGTCGTCGACGTCCGCGGCCGCCGCTTCTTCGACAATCTCCGCGAATCCCTCGCCGACCTGGACAGCAGGCAGGTCACCCGGCGGATCGTCTTCCTGGAGTCCTCCGACGAGGCCCTGGTACGCCGCTTCGAGTCGGTGCGCCGCCCGCACCCCCTCCAGGGCGACGGCCGCATCGTCGACGGCATCGCCGCCGAGCGGGAGCTGCTGCGCGAGCTGCGCGGCGACGCCGACCTGGTGATCGACACCTCCAGCCTGAACGTGCACGAGCTGCGCGCCAAGATGGACGCCCAGTTCGCCGGCGAGGAGGAGCCCGAGCTGCGGGCCACCGTCATGTCCTTCGGCTTCAAGTACGGCCTCCCGGTCGACGCCGACCTGGTCGCGGACATGCGCTTCCTGCCCAACCCGCACTGGGTCCCGGAGCTGCGCCCCTTCACCGGCGTCAACGAGGAGGTCGCCGCGTACGTCTTCAACCAGCCCGGCGCCAAGGAGTTCCTCGACCGGTACGCCGAGCTGCTCCGGCTCATCGCGGCCGGCTACCGCCGCGAGGGCAAGCGGTACGTGACCATCGCCATCGGCTGTACGGGCGGCAAGCACCGCTCGGTCGCCATGTCGGAGAAGCTCGCCGCGCGCCTCGCGGCCGAGGGCGTGGAGACGGTGGTCGTACACCGGGACATGGGACGCGAATGACGGGACGTACTCCGCGGCTGAGCAGGCTGCGCCGTGCGGTGCCCGAGGGGCGCGCGAGCAGGCCCGTCGAGGCCCGCGGCGCCAAACCGCGCCGCCGGGGCGCCCAGCCCAAAGTGGTCGCCCTCGGCGGCGGCATGGGCCTGTCCGCCTCGCTCGCCGCACTGCGCCGGATCACCGGCGACCTCACCGCGGTCGTCACCGTGGCCGACGACGGCGGCTCCAGCGGGCGCCTGCGTGACGAGCTGGGCGTGCTGCCGCCCGGCGACCTGCGCAAGGCGCTGGCCGCGCTGTGCGGCGACGACGACTGGGGCCAGACCTGGGCCCGCGTCATCCAGCACCGCTTCCAGTCCAAGGGCGACCTGCACGAACACGCGGTCGGCAACCTGCTGATCGTCGCCCTGTGGGAGCAGCTCGGCGACCACGTCCAGGCCCTCGACCTGGTCGGCAAGCTCCTCGGCGCGCACGGGCGCGTTTTGCCCATGTCCGCCGTACCCCTGGAGCTCCAGGCCCTGGTCAAGGGCCACGACCCGGACCGGCCCGAGGAGGTCGACACCGTGCGGGGCCAGGCGACCGTGGCCCTCACCCCCGGCGAGGTGCAGTCCGTGCACCTCGTGCCGCACGACCCGCCGGCCGTACCCGAGGCGGTGGAGGCCGTCCTCGACGCGGACTGGGTGGTCCTCGGCCCCGGCTCCTGGTTCTCCTCGGTCATCCCGCACCTGCTCGTGCCCGAGCTGCTGGACGCCCTCACCCAGACGAAGGCACGCCGGGTACTCTCGCTGAACCTCGCCCCGCAGCCCGGAGAAACCGACGGCTTCTCCCCGCAGCGTCATTTGGAGGTTTTGGGACGACACGCCCCTAAACTCGCCCTGGACGTGGTGCTGGCCGACGAGGCCGCCGTGCCCGACCGCTATGTGCTCACCGAGGCCGCCAAGCGGTTCGGTGCCGCGGTCGAGCTGGCCCCGGTCGCCCGGAGAGACGGTTCTCCGCGGCACGACCCGGAGCTGCTGGCCGCCGCGTACGACCGTATTTTTCGGATGCATGGAAGGATCGGCCCATGGCGATGACGGCAGCGGTGAAGGATGAGATCTCCCGGCTCCCCGTCACCCGGACCTGCTGCAGGAAGGCGGAGGTCTCCGCCGTTCTGCGGTTCGCCGGCGGCCTCCACCTGGTGAGCGGGCGCATTGTGATCGAGGCGGAGCTGGACACCGCGATGGCGGCCCGCAGACTGAAGCGGGACATCCTGGAGATCTTCGGCCACAGCTCCGAGCTGATCGTGATGGCGCCGGGCGGGCTGCGCCGCGGTTCGCGCTACGTCATCCGGGTCGTCGCCGGCGGTGATCAGCTGGCCCGGCAGACCGGACTGGTCGACGGCCGCGGCCGCCCGATCCGCGGCCTGCCCCCGCAGGTGGTCTCGGGGGCCACCTGCGACGCGGAGGCCGCCTGGCGCGGGGCCTTCCTGGCGCACGGCTCGCTCACCGAACCCGGCCGTTCCTCCTCCCTGGAGGTGACCTGCCCGGGCCCCGAGGCCGCCCTCGCCCTGGTCGGCGCCGCCCGCCGCCTGTCGATCGCCGCCAAGGCCCGCGAGGTGCGCGGCGTGGACCGGGTCGTCGTCCGCGACGGCGACGCCATCGGCGCCCTGCTCACCCGGCTCGGCGCCCACGAGTCGGTGCTGGCCTGGGAGGAGCGGCGGATGCGCCGCGAGGTGCGGGCCACGGCGAACCGTCTCGCCAACTTCGACGACGCCAACCTGCGCCGCTCCGCGCGCGCGGCCGTCGCCGCCGGTGCCCGGGTCCAGCGGGCCCTGGAGATCCTCGGCGACGACGTCCCCGAGCACCTCGCCGCCGCCGGCCGGCTGCGCATGGACCACAAGCAGGCTTCCCTGGAGGAGTTGGGCGCGCTCGCCGACCCGCCGCTGACCAAGGACGCCGTCGCCGGCCGTATCCGCCGTCTGCTGGCGATGGCCGACAAGCGGGCCCAGGACCTCGGCATCCCCGGCACGGAGTCCAGCATCACCGAGGAGATGGCGGACAACCTCGTGGGGTGACGTGAGCGGGAGACGTGAGCAGGTGACGTAAGCAGCCCAATACGCCGGTGCCGACGCCCACTTGGGCCACCGGCACCGGCGTTCGCATGTGCTCGAGGCACCCTTGACTGGATCATGAAGTGACATGAGCCTGGCATGTGCTCGCCACTGTGGCGAACCATTGCTAGGGGGGTTCATGAGACGAAAAGCGAGACCGATCCTCGCTGTTGGCGCGCTCCTGCTGGGCGGTGCGGGAATCGCACCCATCGCCCAGGCGGCGCAAGACCCCGGTACTCCCGATCCGAACGAGGTCAAGGTCTTCCGGGCCGAGGTCACCCAGAAGCAGGTACCCCTGCTGCTGGCGGCCGGTCAGGACGCCCACGAACTCGGTGAGCAGGTGCCCGAGAAGGGCGAGGCCACCGTCGAGGTCTACCTCACCGACCAGCAGGCCGAGAAGCTCGAGGACAAGGGTGTCGACCTCCGAGAGCACAAGCTGTCCGCCAAGGCCGAGAACCGCGTCGAGGACGCCGCCGAGGGCGTGTTCCGGCCGTACAGCGGACGCGGCGGGCTGAAAGAGGAGATCCTCAAGACCAGCCAGGAGCACCCCGGCCTCACCAAGGTCGTCTCCATCGGCAAGACGGTGGGCGGCCAGGACATCCTCGCCCTGAAGATGACCAAGGGCGCCAAGAAGTCAAAGGACGGCTCCAAGCCCTCCGTGCTGTACCTGTCCGCCCAGCACGCGCGCGAGTGGATCACGCCGGAGATGACCCGCCGGCTGATGCACCATTACCTGGACAACTACAAGACGGACAAGCGCATCAAGAAGATCGTCGACTCCACCGAGCTGTGGTTCGTGCCGACGGCCAACCCCGACGGCTACGACTACACCTTCCAGGACCCCGACAACCGCATGTGGCGCAAGAACCTGCGCGACAACAACGGAGACGGCATCATCGGCACCGGCGACGGCGTCGACCTGAACCGCAACTTCTCCTACAAGTGGGGCTACGACGACGAGGGCTCGTCCCCCAACCCCACCAGCCAGACCTACCGCGGCGCGGCCCCCGGCTCCGAGCCCGAGACCCAGGCCCTGGACGCCTTCGAGAAGCGGATCGGCTTCACGTACGGCATCAACTACCACTCCGCCGCCGAACTCATCCTCTACGGCGTCGGCTGGCAGGTCGCCACGCCCACCCCGGACGACGTGCTCTATGAGGCGCTCGCCGGCACCCCGGAGAACCCCGCGATCCCCGGCTACCACCCGCAGGTCTCCTCGGAGCTGTACACGACCAACGGCGAGTCCGACGGCCACGCGGCGAACGTCAACGGCATGGCGATGTTCACCCCCGAGATGTCGACGTGCGAAACCGCCTCGAACGTCGACCCGAACGACGCCTGGAAACCGGAAGACTGCCAGTCGATCTTCACCTTCCCGGACGACGAGACGCTGATCCAGCAGGAGTTTGCCAAGAACATCCCGTTCGCGCTCTCGCTCGCCGAGTCCGCCGCCCGCCCCGACCAGCCGAAGTCCGCGGTCGGCCTGAACGCCGCCGACTTCACCCCGGCCGCCTTCTCGACGTCGTACTCGCGCGGCGCCGACCAGGAGGTCTCCGTCGTCGTACGCAAGTCCGTACGCGACAAGGAACTCAAGTACCGCGTCAACGGCGGCCGTACGGAGGACATGGCGCTCAAGGCCTGGAAGGGCGGCGAGACGTACGGCGGGGAGGACAACCTCTACTTCGACGAGTACCGGGCCGAGGTCCAGGACGGCGACCCGGGCGACAAGGTCGAGGTCTGGTTCACCGGCGAGACGAAGAGCGGAAAGCCCGTCTCCAGCGAGCACTTCACCTACACGGTGGCCGAACGGCCCCGCGCGGACACCCTCGTCGTCGCGGAGGAGGGCGCGGCCGCCACACAGGCGCAGACGTACGTCGACGCGCTGAAGGCGAACGGCCGCAAGGCGCTGGTGTGGGACGTCGCCACCCAGGGCGCGCCCGACGCGCTGGGGGTCCTCGGGCACTTCAAGACGGTGGTCCACTACACCGGCGCGAGCGTCCCCGGCATCGCCACCCAGCTCCAGCTGCGCGCCCACCTCAACGAGGGCGGCAAGCTGATCGAGGCCGGCGAGCAGGCCGGCGGCAGCGTCGACCTCGGCGGCGGCACCCCGTCGAACGACTTCAGCCAGTACTACCTGGGCGCCTACACACGGACGTCGACCCCAGGGGCCACCGGCTTCACCGGCTCCGGCAGGCTCGGCGGCTTCACCGGCGCGCTCACCGGGGCGACCGGCAACCCGCTGGACCGCGCCGGGACGTACGGCGTGACGTCCGACGAACTGCCCGTCGACAAGTTCCCCCAGTTCGCCAGCGCGGGCGCGGGCCGGTTCGCCGGGACCACCAACCCGTACGGACCGTACGCGGGCGCTTCCATGGCCGCCGCCGTCCACACCGACGACGCCTACAAGCGGCTCACCCGCACCGTGGACCTCACCGGCGTCACCGCGGCCGACAAGCCCACCCTGCGCACCCAGCTGCTGTGGGACACCGAGCCCGGCTACGACAACGTACTGGTCGAGGCCCACACCACGGGGGCCGACGACTGGACGACGCTCCCGGAGGCGGGCGGCGCCACCCGCACCACCGTGCCGGAGGACTGCGCGGCCGGCTACTACGTGGGCGAGCACCCCTGGCTCCAGCACTACCTGACCGTAGGGGCCGGCGGCTGCACCGCGACCGGCACCACCGGCTCGTGGAACGCCCTCACCGGTGCCTCCGAGGGCTGGCGGCAGGTGAACTTCGACCTGAGCGCGTACGCGGGCAAGTCGGTCGAGGTCTCGATCAGCTACGTCACCGACCCGGGCAGCGGCGGCCGAGGCGTCCTCGCCGACGACGCCTCGCTCGTCGTCGGCGGCACGGCCACCGAGACCGAGGGCTTCGAGACGTCGCTGGGTGCCTGGAAGGTCGCCGGTCCGCCCGCGGGCAGCCCGGCCGCCCTCAAGGACTGGGCGCGCACCGGGGCCCTGTTCCAGACGTACGGAGCGGTCACCACGGACGACACCGTGCTGCTGGGCTTCGGCCTGGAGCACGTCGCCTCGGCGGCCGACCGCACGGCTCTGCTGAAGAAGGCGCTTACCGCCCTCAAAGGGTGATCCACCTGGTCAAACCGGCGTGACTTCGAGTCGCCGGATCGAGTGACCGGGCCTTCCGGCGCGGCGGTCCGTACCCCTACTGGCGGGTACGGACCGCCGTGCCGTGTATGGGGCATCTCGATGTCACTCCGGAGCCCTCAGGGAGGTAGGGTCGTAGGCGGTCGGGGACATCCCATACAGCTCGCCGGTCTCGAAACCGGCGTACCAACGAGGAGATCGGTTCGTGACGATCCGCGTAGGCATCAACGGCTTTGGCCGCATCGGTCGTAACTACTTCCGCGCGCTGCTTGAGCAGGGTGCAGACATCGAGATCGTGGCTGTCAACGACCTGGGTGACACCGCGACCACCGCTCACCTGCTGAAGTACGACACCATCCTGGGCCGCCTCAAGCAGGAGGTCTCCCACACCGCCGACACGATCACCGTCGACGGCAAGACCATCAAGGTCCTGTCCGAGCGCAACCCCGCCGACATCCCGTGGGGCGAGCTGGGCGTCGACATCGTCATCGAGTCGACCGGCATCTTCACGAAGAAGGCCGACGCCGAGAAGCACATCACCGGCGGCGCCAAGAAGGTCCTCATCTCGGCTCCGGCCAAGGACGAGGACATCACCATCGTGATGGGTGTCAACCACGACAAGTACGACCCGGCGAACCACCACGTCATCTCCAACGCCTCCTGCACCACCAACTGTGTGGCGCCGATGGCCAAGGTCCTCGACGAGAACTTCGGCATCGTCAAGGGTCTGATGACGACCGTGCACGCGTACACGAACGACCAGCGCATCCTGGACTTCCCGCACAAGGACCTGCGCCGCGCCCGTGCCGCCGCCGAGAACATCATCCCGACCACCACCGGCGCCGCCAAGGCCACCGCCCTGGTCCTGCCGCAGCTCAAGGGCAAGCTGGACGGCATCGCGATGCGCGTCCCGGTCCCGACCGGCTCGGTCACCGACCTCGTGGTCGAGCTCGGCCGCGAGGTCACCAAGGACGAGGTCAACGCCGCCTTCCAGAAGGCCGCCGAGGGCGAGCTCAAGGGCCTTCTCGAGTACACCGAGGACGCGATCGTCTCCTCCGACATCGTCAACGAGCCGGCGTCCTGCACCTTCGACTCCTCCCTGACCATGGTCCAGGAGGGCAAGAGCGTGAAGGTCATCGGCTGGTACGACAACGAGTGGGGCTACTCCAACCGCCTCGTCGACCTGACGGTCTTCGTCGGCAACCAGCTCTGATCAACAGAGCAGGCACTTGATGTGAGGGCAGGGCTCGGGCAGCGCAGGGACGCGCTGCCCGAGCCCTGACTCACGTACGGATCAGCCCTCTTACGATCACGAGCATCACGAGCCCTCCCAGGAGTTCCCTCCATGAAGACGATCGACGAACTTCTCGCCGACGGCGTGGGCGGCCAGCGGGTCTTCGTCCGCGCCGACCTGAACGTGCCGCTCGAAAGCGGCGCCGAGACCGTAAAGATCAGCGACGACGGCCGCATCCGCGCCGTGCTGCCCACCGTCAAGGCTCTCGCCGAGGCGGGCGCCCGCGTGGTCGTCGCCTCGCACCTGGGCCGCCCCAAGGGCGCCCCGGACCCGGCCTTCTCGCTCGCTTCCGCCGCCGCGCGCCTCGGTGAACTCCTGGGCGCCGACGTGGCCTTCGCGACCGACACGGTCGGCGAGTCCGCCCGCTCCACGGTCGCCGGCCTCGCCGACGGCCAGGTCGCCGTCATCGAGAACCTGCGCTTCAACGCCGGCGAGACGTCCAAGGACGACGCCGAGCGCGGCGCCTTCGCCGACCGGCTCGCCGAGCTCGCCGATCTGTACGTGGGCGACGGCTTCGGAGCGGTGCACCGCAAGCACGCCTCGGTCTTCGACCTCCCGGCCCGGCTGCCGCACGCCGCCGGCTACCTCATCGCCACCGAGGTCGCCGTCCTGAAGAAGCTCACGGAGGACGTCAAGCGCCCCTACGTCGTCGCCCTCGGCGGCGCCAAGGTCTCCGACAAGCTCGCCGTCATCGACCAGCTGCTCGGCAAGGCCGACCGGCTGCTCATCGGCGGCGGCATGGCCTACACCTTCCTCAAGGCCAAGGGCTACGAGATCGGCAAGTCCCTCCTCCAGGAGGACCAGATCCCGGCCGTCGTCGAGTACATCGAGCGTGCCGAGAAGAACGGCGTCGAGCTGGTCCTGCCGGTCGACACACTGGTCGCCACCGGCTTCCCGGACCTGAAGACCAAGGCTCCGGCCGACTACGAGAACGTCGACGCGGACAAGATCCCCGCGGACAAGGAGGGCCTGGACATCGGCCCCGAGTCCCGCGAGCTGTTCGCCTCCAAGATCACCGACGCCGAGACCGTCTTCTGGAACGGCCCCATGGGCGTCTTCGAGCACCCCGACTACGCCGGAGGCACGACCGCTCTCGCGCAGGCCCTGCTCGACAGCAAGGGCTTCACGGTGGTCGGCGGTGGCGATTCCGCCGCCGCAGTCCGCACCCTGGGCTTCGACGAGTCGAAGTTCGGCCACATCTCGACCGGCGGCGGCGCATCCCTCGAATACCTCGAGGGTAAGACGCTCCCCGGCCTCGCCGCACTGGAGGACTGACCAAGCATGAGTACGCGCACGCCGCTGATGGCGGGCAACTGGAAGATGAACCTCAACCACCTCGAGGCCATCGCCCAGGTCCAGAAGCTCGCTTTCGCCCTGGCCGACAAGGACTACGAGGCCGTCGAGGTCGCCGTTCTGCCGCCCTTCACCGACCTGCGCTCCGTGCAGACCCTGGTCGACGGCGACAAACTCAAGATCAAGTATGGCGCCCAGGACATCTCGGCGCACGACGGCGGTGCCTACACCGGCGAGATCTCCGGCTCGATGCTGGCCAAGCTGAAGTGCACCTACGTCGCCATCGGCCACTCCGAGCGCCGCCAGTACCACAACGAGACGGACGAGCTGGTCAACGCCAAGGTCAAGGCCGCCTACAAGCACGGCCTGACCCCGATCCTGTGCGTCGGCGAGGAGCTGGAGGTCCGGGAGGCGGGCAATCACGTCACGCACACCCTCGCCCAGGTCGAGGGCGGCCTGAAGGACCTCCCGGCCGAGCAGGCCGAGGCCATCGTGATCGCCTACGAGCCCGTCTGGGCCATCGGCACCGGCAAGGTCTGCGGCGCCGAGGACGCCCAGGAGGTCTGTGCCGCCATCCGCGGCAAGATCGCCGAGCTGTACACGCAGGAACTGGCCGACCAGGTCCGCATCCAGTACGGCGGCTCCGTGAAGTCCGGCAACGTCGCCGAGATCATGGCGCAGGCCGACATCGACGGCGCGCTGGTCGGCGGTGCCTCGCTGGACGCCGACGAGTTCGTCAAGATCGTGCGGTTCCGCGACCAGTGAGTATGCGGTAGCGGCGTTCCGTCGTACCCTTGCGGGGGCATGGTGGCTTGCCACCGTGCCCCCGTCGTCTATCCAGATCCGAGGAAGTTGGTCCAGCCGTGGTTATGGGGTTCTCGATCGCCCTGATCGTCTTCAGCCTGCTGATGATGCTGCTGGTGCTGATGCACAAGGGGAAGGGCGGCGGCCTCTCCGACATGTTCGGTGGCGGTATGCAGTCGTCCGTCGGCGGCTCCTCGGTCGCCGAGCGCAACCTCGACCGCATCACCGTGGTGGTCGGTCTGCTGTGGTTCGCGTGCATTGTCGTACTCGGGATCCTGATGAAGGTGAACAACTGATCAGCGTCGCACGCGCAGCACGCCCATTCCGCACGTAACGCCCCATGTTCGGTACGCGCTCCTGAGCGCGGCCTATCATGGGGCTTGCGTCTGTGTGTGGGGGTTGTAACTCCAATCACTGGACGCGCGTTGGGCCTTACGTAGACTGAGGCGCTCGCAGTGAAGCGAAACGCCGACTCGCTTTGCGGCACCATCACGCAGGGAGTTACGACCGTGGCAAGTGGCAACGCGATCCGAGGAAGCCGGGTCGGGGCGGGGCCGATGGGCGAGGCCGAGCGCGGCGAGTCCGCGCCGCGGCTGCGCATCTCCTTCTGGTGCTCCAACGGGCACGAGACGCAGCCCAGCTTCGCCAGCGACGCGCAGGTCCCCGAAACCTGGGACTGCCCGCGCTGCGGCTTTCCGGCGGGGCAGGACCGGGACAACCCACCGGACCCGCCGCGCACCGAGCCCTACAAGACGCATCTCGCCTACGTGCGGGAGCGACGCAGCGACGCGGACGGCGAGGCGATCCTCGCCGAGGCGCTCGCCAAACTGCGGGGCGAAATCTAGGAGTTGACAACCGGCCGGGCACCGAGCGGTGCCTGGCCGGAGCTGTTTCGCGCACCCGCGGCCGCCTGCCCGCGGACCGATTGTCAGTGCTGCCCTTTACGGTTTGTGAATCGGCGAACCGTGAGGGGGACTTGTGGCAACGGTCGAGGGGGCGGACGGGCGTGCGCCCGCGTGGCGCGGAGGATTCGGATGGCTGTGGAGTGCCGCCGTGCTCTCCAGCTTCGGTGACGCGCTGCGTGGATCCGCGCTGCCCCTGCTCGCCGCGACACTGACCGACCGGCCGCTGCTCATCGCTGCGGTCACCGCCTGCGGCTATCTGCCCTGGATCGTCTTCGGACTGCTCGGCGGCGCCGTCGCCGACCGCGTGGACCAGCGGCGCGCCATGTGGACGGTGGACGCGGTACGAGGACTGCTCGTCGCGTGCTTCGCGGTGGCCGTCGCCCTCGGGCACGCCTCGATCGGCCTGCTGATCGCGCTGGCCTTCGCCCTCACCACCCTCCAGACACTGTTCGACAACGCCTCCACGGCCCTGCTGCCGGCCCTGGTGGACCGGGAAGCGCTGGGCAGCGCGAACGCCCGCCTGATGACCGGCCAACAGATCGCGGGCGGCCTGCTGGGCGCACCCGTCGTGCCGCTCCTGCTGGTGGCCGGCGCCGCCGTGCCCTTCGCGGTCGACGCCATGACCTTCCTGGTGGCCGCCGCGCTGGTCGCCTCGCTGCGGACCACCGTGCCGGAGCGGAAACCGAGACCGGCCGGCAGCACCCTGCGCCGGGAGATCACCGAAGGGCTGCACACCCTGGGGCGCGACCGGGCCCTGCGCGGGCTGTGCGCCGCGACGGCGTTGTGCAACATCGGCGTGGGCGCCCTCATCGCGGGTCTGGTGCTCCTGGTGACCGGCTGGCTGGACGCCGGTACGGCGGGATACGCGGCGGCCACGACCGCGTACACGATCGGCGGCCTGACCGGGGGAGCGGCGAGCGGCCGGCTCGTCGCCCGGCTCGGGCGGGTCCGTGCGGTGCTGCTCGCCGGGATCGTGCAGATCGGTGCGCTGATCGTCATGGGCTCGGTGCGCAGCCCGGTGGCGCTCGCGGCCGCCATGGCCGCCTTCGGGTTCATGGGCATGGTGTGGAACGTCAACACCAGGACGCTGATGCAGGAGCGCAGCCCCGCCGGGATGCTGGGCCGGGTCAGTTCCGCCTTCCGGACCCTGGCTGTGGCGGGCGCACCCCTGGGTGCTCTGCTCGGTGGCGTCGTGGCCACCGCCTGGGGCCTGAACACTCCGGCTCTGCTCGCGGCGGCCTTCTTCGTCCTGTCCGTCACCGCGCTGATACCCGCGCTCAAGGCGGACGTATCTGTTGTTGCGTCGGACGACGACGCCACGACAGCTCACGCCCCACGCTGATCAATTAGGTTGGGAACGGCAGCGGGGCAGCACGGACAGGGACGAAAGAAGGCTGAAGTCCGACATGAACGCAGACGGCCGTAACCGGCTCAACCAGAGGCCCGAGTGGACCGCTCTGGCCAAGCACCGCGAGGAACTCGGCGAGGTGCGGCTGCGCGAGCTGTTCGCCGCCGACCCGGGCCGCGGCACCGGCTACACCCTGCAGGTCGGTGACCTGCACGTCGACTACTCCAAGCACCTCGTCACCGACGAGACACTGCGGCTGCTGCGCGAGCTGGCCGCCGCGACCGACGTCTTCGGCCTCAGGGACGCCATGTTCCGCGGCGAGAAGATCAACACGACCGAGAACCGGGCCGTGCTGCACACCGCGCTGCGGGCGCCGCGCGAGGCGGTGATCGAGGTCGACGGGGAGAACGTCGTCCCGGCGGTGCACGCCGTCCTCGACAAGATGGCCGACTTCGCAGAGCGCGTTCGCTCCGGTACCTGGACCGGCCACACCGGCAAGCGCATCAAGAACGTGATCAACATCGGTATCGGCGGCTCCGACCTGGGCCCCGCGATGGCGTACGAGGCGCTGCGCGCGTACACCGACCGCGACCTCACGGTCCGCTTCGTGTCGAACGTGGACGGCGCCGACCTGCACGAGGCCATCCGCGACCTGGACGCGGCGGAGACCCTGTTCGTCATCGCCTCCAAGACCTTCACCACGATCGAGACGATCACGAACGCGACCTCGGCCCGCGACTGGCTGCTCACCGAGCTGAAAGCCGGTCAGGAAGCCGTCGCGAAGCACTTCGTCGCCCTGTCGACAAACGCCGGGAAGGTCTCCGGGTTCGGCATCGACACGGCGAACATGTTCGAGTTCTGGGACTGGGTCGGCGGGCGCTACTCGTACGACTCGGCGATCGGCCTGTCCCTGATGATCGCCATCGGCCCGGACCGCTTCCGGGAGATGCTCGACGGCTTCCACCTCGTCGACGAGCACTTCCGCACCGCGCCCGCCGAGTCCAACCTGCCTTTGCTGCTGGGCCTGTTGGGTGTCTGGTACGGCAACTTCCACGACGCCCAGTCGCACGCGGTGCTGCCCTACAGCCACTACCTGTCCAAGTTCACCGCCTACTTGCAGCAGCTGGACATGGAGTCCAACGGCAAGTACGTCGGCCGGGACGGGCAGGAGGTCGGCTGGCAGACCGGGCCGGTGGTGTGGGGCACGCCGGGCACCAACGGGCAGCACGCGTACTACCAGCTCATCCACCAGGGCACCAAGCTGATCCCGGCGGACTTCATCGGCTTCGCCGAGCCGGTCGCCGACCTTCAGCCCGGCCTGGTGGCCCAGCACGACCTGCTGATGGCGAACTTCTTCGCCCAGACGCAGGCGCTGGCCTTCGGCAAGACGCCGGACGAGGTGCGGGCGGAGGGCGTGCCGGAGGAGCTGGTGCCGCACAAGACGTTCAAGGGCAACCACCCGACCACCACGATCCTCGCCCGCGAGCTGACCCCGTCGGTCCTCGGCCAGCTCATCGCCCTCTACGAACACAAGGTGTTCGTCCAGGGCGCGATCTGGAACATCGACTCCTTCGACCAGTGGGGCGTCGAGCTCGGCAAGGTCCTCGCCAAGCGCGTCGAGCCCGCCCTCACCGAGGGGGCGGAGGTGCCGGGCCTGGACGCGTCGACCAGGGCCCTGGTCGCCACGTACCGGGAGCTGCGCGGCCGGCAGTGAGCACGGGTACGGAAGCGGACGGCGCGCGGCTGTCCGCTTCCGCACGTCTTGGTTTCCGCACGTCCTGGTGCGCCGGCGGACAGGCCCGTCCCGTTGTCCTGCCTATCCTGGTAAAGGGTGATCCGGTAAGAGGTGATCCGGCCGCTGGAGAGCGGAAGGAGCCGGCCGTGGCTGACCAGACCACCGGCACCGGGCAGCGGCTCGGCCGGCCGGCGCAGCAGGCGGCGGACGCCGGTGCCGCGACGGCTTCCCCGGAGGCCGTCCGGCGGGCACGCGCAGCCGTCGCCCGCGAGGCCTGGGCCGACGCCTACCGCCTCCTGAACGGCATTGATCCCACCCGCCTTGCGCCGGACGACTTCGCGGCCCTCGCCGACGCCGCCTGGTGGACGAGCCGCGTCGAGGAGTCGATCACCGCGCGGATGAGGGCGTACTCCGGTTATGCGGCGGCGGGTGCCGCCCGGCAGGCCGGGTATTGCGCCTGGATGCTCTTCTACGAGCACCGGCTGGCGGGACGTACGGCCCTGGCGGCCGGCTGGCTGCGCCGGGCGCGGCAGCATCTCCAGGACCGGACCGAGTGCGCCGAACAGTGCTATCTCGCGTGGATGGAGGCGGAGGAGGCACAGGAGCACGGCGCGTTCGGCCAGGCCATGACCTCGGCACGGCGCATGGCGGGGATCGCGCGCCGCTGCGGCAACCCGGACCTGTACGCCATGAGCATCCAGGTGCAGGCAGGCGTCCTGCTGGCCCAGGGGCGGGTGGCCGACGGGCTCGACCTTCTGGACGACGCGATGTGCTCGGCGATGGCGGGCGAACTCAGCTCCTTCTTCACCGGGTGGATCTACTGCCTCGGCCTCCAGCGCTGCATGGCCTGTGCCGACCTCGAACGCGCCGCCGAATGGACCGATGCCGCCATGAGGTGGTGTGCGTCGATGCCGACGGAGAACAACTTCCGGGGCCTGTGCCGGGTGCACCGGGTGGAGGTGCTGGAGTTGCGTGGCGCCTGGACCCAGGCGCTGACCGAGGCCGCGCGGACCTGCGAGGAGCTACTGCCGTACGAGGGCCGGATCGCCGCCGAGGCGTTCTACCTGGCCGGGGACATCCAGCGACGGCGCGGCGACCTGGCCGTGGCCGAGGCGTCGTACGACCGGGCGCACGGACTCGGCCGTGACCCGCAGCCCGGACTCGCCCTGCTGCGCCTGGCGCAGGGCAAGGCCGATGCCGCGGCCGCCGCGCTGCGGCTCACCCTCGCGAGCGAAGCCGGCGAGGGCGATTGTCCGGGACCGGACGGGGGGAGCAGCCGCCTCGGGCGCGGTCGGCTGCTCGCGGCCCAGGCGGAGGTCTCACTCGCCCTCGGCCGGCTCGACCAGGCCCGCACGGCGGCGCGGGAACTGGAGGTCCTGGCCCGCGACTGGCAGCGGCGGCGCGGTTCGGAGACGACCGTGCTGCACGCCGTCGCGGCGTCGTCGGGCGGCGCCCTGGCGTTCGCCGCCCATGACCTCGACCGTGCGTTGCCCGTGCTGCGCCGGGCACTGGAGCTGTGGCTGGCCCTGGGGGTCCCCTACGAGGCGGCTCAGATCCGGATGACCCTGGCCGCCGCCGACCGGACCGCCGGCGACGAGGACGGCGCCCGGATGGAACTGCGGGCCGCACGGGAGACCTTCGAACGGCTGGGTGCCGAACCGGACGCCCGCCGGGCGGCCGCGCTGCTCGACAGCGTGCGCCCGCACCGGCCCGGCGCGCTCACGGAGCGGGAGATCCAGGTGCTGCGACTGGTCGCCGCGGGGCGGACGAACCGGTCGATCGCCGCCGAACTGGTGATCAGCGAGCACACCGTCGCCCGCCATCTCAACAACATCTTCGCCAAGCTCGAGGTGTCCTCACGGGCCGCGGCGACGGCGTACGCGTACACGCACGGTCTCGTGTGACCGGGCGGCATGGGCTGTTCCGCCCATGCCCGGTGCGGCGAAATGGGCGGTTCCGGCGACGAGCGCCGACCGGCCCCGCGTGTACACAGATGGTGCAACCGTTCTCCGACCCGACGGAAAGCAGGAGGCGGTCATGACCACCTACACACCAGCCCTCGACGAGCAACTGCTGGGACGGCTTCGAGGAGCAGTGCGCGGCGGCATCGTCCAGCCCGGTGACCCCGACTACGACGAGGCCCGCAAGGTCTACAACGCCATGCACGACAAGCGACCGGCGATCGTCGTCAGGGCCGTCGACGCGGGCGATGTCATCGCCACCGTCGACTTCGCCCGCGAGACACGGCTGCCACTCGCGGTACGCGGCGGCAGCCACAGCGTCCCCGGCTACGGAACCTGCGACGACGGAGTCGTGCTCGACCTCGGACGGATGCGCGGGATCCGCGTCGACCCCGAGAGGCGTACGGCACGGGTCGAGGGCGGCTGCACCTGGGCCGACGTCAACCACGCCACGCATGTCTTCGGTCTGGCCACCACCGGCGGGATGGTCTCCACCACCGGCGTCGGCGGTCTGACCACCGGCGGGGGCATGGGCTACCTGGTCCGCCAGTGCGGCCTGGCCTGCGACAACCTCGTCTCGGTCGACCTGGTGACGGCCGACGGATCCTTCCTGACCTGCACAGAGGAGCACAACGCCGACCTGATGTGGGCGGTACGCGGGGGCGGCGGGAACTTCGGAGTCGTCACGTCCTTCGTCTACCGGCTGCACCCCGTGGCCGACATCCTCGGAGGCCCGACGTTCTACCCGCTCGACGGGGACGTGATCCGCCGCTACCGGGACCTCATCGCCGAATCCGAGGAGCGGCTCGGCGCCCTGCTCGTCGTCGGGCTCGGCCCGCCGCTCCCCTTCCTCCCCGAGCGCTGGCACGGGCGGCCGCTCTGCGGAGTGATCACCTGCTGGACCGGGCCGGAGGAGGAGGACGACCGGATCCGCGCCCGGCTCGGCGCGCTCGGCCCGGTGCTGGGGCAACACCTGGGGCGCATGCCTTACCCGGTGATCAACACGCTCTTCGACGAACTGGTTCCCCCGGGTCTCTTCCACTACTGGAAGGGCGCCTTCAGCCACGGCCTGCCGGACGGTGCCATCGACGCGTACGTCGAACACGGCGCCTCGACCCCGTCCATCCAGAGCGTGACGGTCGTCTTCCCCATCGACGGCGCCTGCCACCGGGTCGGGCCGGAGGACACCGCCTTCTCCTACCGGGACGCGGACTTCTCGACCGCGCTCAGCCCCACCCTGACCACCCGCGAGGACTGCGAGGCCCAGAAGGACTGGGTGCGCGGCTTCCACGCCGCCCTGGAGCCGCACTCCGCCGAGGGCGGTTACGTCAATTTCATGGACGGCGACGACCAGGACCGGGTCCGCGCCAACTATCGCGGCAACTACGCCCGGCTGATCGACATCAAGCGGCGCTACGACCCGGAAAACCTGTTCCGCCTCAACCACAACATCGCCCCATGAGACGTCCGACCAACGACGTCCGACCAACAACGTCGAACAGCAGCATCCGAACGACGGAGAGCCCCAGGCGGTCAGCCTGGGGCTCTCCTGAGAAACGGTGCTCAGGCCGAAGCCGGCGGATACATGGACCTCGGCAGCTGAGAGGCAGCCGCCGCGTCCAGCAGCCACAGCGTCCGGGACCGGCCCTGCGCTCCCGCCGCCGGGGCCTGGATCTCGCCCGCGCCGGACAGGGCGATCGCCGCGGCCTTCGCCTTGTCCTCGCCGGCCGCCAGGAGCCACACCTCGCGGGCCGCGCGGATCGCCGGAAGGGTGAGGGTCACCCGGGTCGGCGGGGGCTTCGGGGCGCCGTGGACGCCGACGACCGTGCGCTCGGTCTCCCGTACCGCGGGGAGCTCCGGGAACAGGGACGCCACATGGGTGTCGGGGCCGACGCCCAGCATCAGGACGTCGAAGGTGGGCACCGCGCCATGGTTCTCGGGGCCGGCCGCACGAGCCAGCTCCTCCGCGTACCCCGCGGCCGCCGCGTCCGCGTCGGCGCCGTACGGTCCGTCCGACGCGGGCATGGCGTGCACGCGCTGCGGGTCCAGGGACACCGAGTCCAGCAGGGCCTCGCGGGCCTGCGTGACGTTGCGCTCCGGGTCGCCCTCCGGCAGGAACCGCTCGTCGCCCCACCACAGGTCGAGACGGCCCCAGTCGATGGCGTCCCGGGCGGGGGCGGCGGCCAGGGCGGCCAGCAGGCCGTTGCCGTTGCGGCCGCCGGTGAGGACCACGGACGCCGAGCCCCGCGAGGCCTGGGCGTCCACGATCTTCGTGATCAGGCGGGCCGCCGCGGCCTGCGCCATCAGCTCCTTGTCGTGATGCACGACCAGCTGCGGAGTACTCACTTCGCCGCCGCCTTCTTCACCGGCGCCTGCGCCGCCGCCTCTTTCGCGGGTGCTTTCGCAGCGGTTTCGACGGGAGCCGGGACCGCGACCGCGTCTCCTTTGGCCGGCGGCTCGTCGGCCGGGACGTCGGCGACGGCCCTGCCGTTCGAGGAGTTCAGCCGGTCCACCCCGAAGCGCAGCGCGGACGCGTACGTGTCGTCCGGGTCCAGCCGCCTGAGCTCCTCCGCGATCAGCTCGGCCGTCTCCCGGCGCTTGAGCGCCACCGCGCGGTTCGGCTGGCCCTGGATGGACAGGGTGGCCAGCGTGCCGTGCGCGCGGTCCAGCGTGATCGGCCCGCAGTCGGTGTCCAGACGGACCCCCGTCAGGCCGGGGCCCGACGACAGCGAGCGCTTCACCGGAACGTCCAGCCGGTCCGCGAGCCACATCGCCAGCAGCTCGCAGCTCGGGTTGAACTCCTCGCCCTCCACCTCAACGGCCTCGACCTCGCAGGTGACCTGGTCGAGGGCCGCCGCCAGCATCGAACGCCAGGGCGTGATCCGGGTCCAGGAGAGGTCGGTGTCGCCGGGCGTGTAGGTGTCGGCGCGGGCAGCGAGCTCCCGTACCGGCTGCTCGGAGGCGTAGGTGTCGGTCACCCGGCGCTGGGCCAGCGCGCCCAGCGGGTCGTTCGCCGGGTCCAGCGGCGCGTTCACCGGCCACCAGACCACCACCGGGGCGTCCGGCAGCAGCAGCGGCAGGACCACCGACTGGGCGTGGTTCACGACCTCGCCGTACAGCCGCAGGACGACCGTCTCGCCGGTGCCCGCGTCCGCGCCGACCCGCACCTCGGCGTCCAGCCGGGACTGTGTCCGGTCGCGGGGCGAACGCGAGACGCGCTTGATGACGACGAGCGTGCGCGAGGGGTGCTCGTGCGCCGCGTCGTTCGCCGCCTTCAGGGCGTCGTACGCGTTCTCCTCGTCCGTGACGATGACCAGCGTGAGCACCATGCCGACGGCCGGCGTGCCGATGGCCCGGCGGCCCTGCACCAGCGCCTTGTTGATCTTGCTGGCCGTGGTGTCCGTGAGGTCTATCTTCATGGCCGGCGCCAGCTCCGTCCGTCTCGCTCGAGCATTTCGTCCGCCTCGACGGGCCCCCAGGTACCGGCCTGGTACTGGGCGGGCTTGCCGTGCCGGTCCCAGTACTCCTCGATCGGATCGAGGATCTTCCAGGACAGCTCGACCTCCTCGGTGCGCGGGAAGAGGTTCGAGTCGCCGAGCAGCACGTCGAGGATCAGGCGTTCGTACGCCTCCGGGCTCGACTCCGTGAAGGACTCGCCGTACGCGAAGTCCATGGAGACGTCCCGGATCTCCATCGAGGTGCCCGGCACCTTGGAGCCGAAGCGGACCGTGACGCCCTCGTCGGGCTGGACGCGGATGACGATCGCGTTCTGGCCCAGCTCCTCGGTGGCCGTCGTGTCGAAGGGGGAGTGCGGCGCCCGCTGGAAGACGACCGCGATCTCGGTGACGCGGCGGCCCAGGCGCTTGCCCGTCCGCAGGTAGAAGGGGACCCCGGCCCAGCGCCGGTTGTCGATCTCCAGCTTGATCGCCGCGTAGGTGTCGGTCTTCGACTGGGCGTTGATGCCGTCTTCCTGGAGGTAGCCGATGACCTTCGCACCGCCCTGCCAACCGGCCGCGTACTGCCCGCGGACGGTGTTGCGGCCCAGGTCCTTCGGCAGCTTCACCGCGCCGAGCACCTTGGTCTTCTCCGCGGCCAGCGCGTCCGCGTCGAAGGAGGCGGGCTCCTCCATGGCCGTCAGGGCCATCAGCTGCAGGAGGTGGTTCTGGATGACGTCACGGGCGGCGCCGATGCCGTCGTAGTAGCCGGCCCGGCCGCCGATGCCGATGTCCTCGGCCATGGTGATCTGCACATGGTCCACGAAGGACCGGTTCCAGATCGGCTCGAACATCGTGTTGGCGAAGCGCAGCGCCAGGATGTTCTGGACGGTCTCCTTGCCCAGGTAGTGGTCGATGCGGAAGACCTGGTCCGGGGCGAAGACCTCCTCGACCGTCGCGTTGAGTTCCTCGGCCGACTTCAGGTCGTGGCCGAAGGGCTTCTCGATGACCGCCCGCCGCCAGGAACCGCTCGACTGGTCGGCCAGGCCGTGCTTCTTCAGCTGCTGGATGACCACCGGGAAGGCGCCCGGCGGCACGGACAGGTAGAAGGCGAAGTTGCCGCCCGTGCCCTGCGCCTTGTCGAGCTCATCGATCGTGCCGCGCAGCCGCTCGAAGGCGTCGTCGTCGTCGAAGGTGCCCTGGACGAAGCGCATCCCCTGGATGAGCTGCTGCCAGACCTCCTCACGGAACGGCGTACGGGCGTGCTCCTTGACGGCGTCGTGGACCTCCTGCGCGAAGTCCTCGTTCTGCCACTCGCGCCGCGCGAAGCCGACCAGCGAGAAACCCGGCGGCAGCAGACCCCGGTTCGCGAGGTCGTACACGGCGGGCATGAGCTTCTTTCGTGACAAATCGCCCGTGACGCCGAAGATGACCAGGCCCGACGGCCCCGCGATACGCGGGAGCCGTCGGTCGGCGGGGTCACGAAGCGGGTTCGCTCCGGAACCGGAAGAAGGCGCCAAGGTCTCAGCCCTCCGAGGGGGCGAGGCGCTGAAGCTCCGCCTCGGTCGACTTGAGCAGGTCGGTCCAGGACGTCTCGAACTTCTCGACGCCCTCCTCCTCCAGGAGCTGGACCACGTCGTCGTAGGCGATCCCGAGCTTCTCGACCGCGTCGAGGTCGGCACGGGCCTGCTCGTACGTCCCGGCGATGGTGTTGCCGGTGATCTCGCCGTGCTCCTCGGTGGCGAACAGGGTCGCCTCCGGCATGGTGTTGACCGTGTTCGGCGCCACCAGCTCGTCGACGTACAGGGTGTCCTTGTACGCCTTGTCCTTGACGCCGGTCGACGCCCACAGCGGACGCTGCTTGTTCGCGCCGGCGTTCTCCAGCTTGCTCCAGCGGTCGGTCGAGAAGACCTCCTCGTACGCCTGGTAGGCGAGGCGCGCGTTGGCGACGCCTGCCTTGCCGCGGGCGGCCTTGGCCTCGTCCGTGCCGAGCGCGTCGATCCGCTTGTCGATCTCGGTGTCCACGCGGGACACGAAGAAGGACGCCACCGAGTGGATCTTCGACAGGTCGAGACCCTTCTCCTTCGCCTTCTCCAGGCCGGACAGGTACGCGTCCATGACCTCGCGGTAGCGCTCCAGCGAGAAGATCAGCGTGACGTTGACGCTGATGCCGGTGGCGATCGTCTCGGTGATCGCCGGAAGACCCGCCTTGGTGGCCGGGATCTTGATCAGGGTGTTGGGGCGGTCCACGAGCCAGGCCAGCTGCTTGGCCTCGGCGACGGTCGCCTTGGTGTTGTGCGCCAGGCGCGGGTCGACCTCGATGGAGACCCGGCCGTCCTGGCCGCCGGTGGCGTCGAAGACCGGGCGCAGGATGTCGGCGGCGTCGCGGACGTCCACCGTGGTGATCATGCGGATGGCCTCTTCGACGGTGACCTTGCGGGCGGCGAGGTCGGAGACCTGCTGCTCGTAGCCCTCACCGCTGGAGATCGCCTTCTGGAAGATCGACGGGTTGGTGGTGACGCCCACGACGTGCTGCTGGTCGATCAGCTCGGCCAGGTTGCCGGACGTGATCCGCTGGCGCGACAGGTCGTCCAGCCAGATCGCGACGCCTTCCTCGGAGAGGCGCTTCAGTGCGTCTGTCATGGAAATTGCATCTCCTACGTGTCGTATATGAGCGTCAGCGCTGGGCTGCGGCGATCGATTCCCGGGCTGCGGCAGCGACGTTCTCCGCAGTGAAGCCGAACTCGTGGAAGAGGACCTTGCCGTCGGCCGAAGCACCGAAGTGTTCCAGGGAAACGATGCGGCCGGCGTCCCCCACGTACTTGTGCCAGGTGAGCCCGATACCGGCCTCCACCGCGACACGCGCCTTCACCGCAGGCGGCAGGACGCTTTCCCGGTACCCCTGGTCCTGCTCCTCGAACCACTCGACGGACGGCATCGACACGACCCGCGTCGGCACGCCCGCGGCTTCCAGCTGCTCGCGCGCCTCGACGGCGACGTGCACCTCGGAACCGGTGGCGATGAGGATCGCTTCCGGCGTCCCCGTGGAGGCCTCGAACAGGACGTAACCGCCGCGCGCGGCATCCTCGTTGGGCTCGTACGTCGGCACCCCCTGACGGGTCAGCGCCAGGCCGTGCGGGGCGCCCTTGCCGAACACCTTCGTCCAGCGCTTGAGGATCTCGCGCCAGGCGACCGCGGTCTCGTTGGCGTCGGCCGGGCGGACCACGTTCAGGCCGGGGATGGCGCGCAGCGAGGCGAGGTGTTCGATCGGCTGGTGCGTCGGACCGTCTTCACCCAGACCGATGGAGTCGTGCGTCCACACGTACGTCACCGGCAGGTGCATCAGGGCCGACAGCCGCACGGCGTTGCGCATGTAGTCGGAGAAGACGAGGAACGTGCCGCCGTAGATACGGGTGTTGCCGTGCAGGGCGATGCCGTTCATCTCCGCGGCCATGGAGTGTTCGCGGATGCCGAAGTGGATCGTTCGGCCGTACGGGTCGGCCTCGGGCAGCGGGTTGTCCGCCGGCAGGAACGAGGACGTCTTGTCGATGGTGGTGTTGTTCGAGCCGGCCAGGTCGGCCGAGCCGCCCCACAGCTCCGGGACGACCGCACCCAGCGCCTGGAGCACCTTGCCGGACGCGGCGCGCGTGGCGACACCCTTGCCCGCCTCGAAGACCGGGATCTTCTCTTCCCAGCCGGTGGGCAGCTCGCCCGCGGCGATACGGTCGAACTCGGCGGCGCGCTCGGGGTTGTTGTTGCGCCACTCCTGGAACGACTTCTCCCACACGGCCTTGGCCTGCCGGCCCCGCTCCAGCGCCTTGCGGGTGTGGGTGATGACCTCGTCGGAGACCTCGAAGCTCTGCTCCGGGTCGAAGCCCAGGACGCGCTTGGTGGCCGCGACCTCGTCGTCGCCGAGCGCCGAGCCGTGCGCGGCCTCGGTGTTCTGGGCGTTCGGGGCGGGCCAGGCGATGATCGAGCGCATCGCGATGAACGACGGCTTGTCCGTGACCTGCTGGGCGGCCTGGATCGCCGCGTGGATGGCCTGCGGGTCGAGGTCGCCGTTGGCCTGGGGCTCGACACGCTGCACGTGCCAGCCGTACGCCTCGTACCGCTTGACGGTGTCCTCGGACACGGCCGTCTCGGTGTCGCCCTCGATGGAGATGTGGTTGTCGTCCCACAGCAGGATGAGGTTGCCGAGCTTCTGGTGGCCGGCCATCGAGGAGGCCTCCGCGGAGATGCCCTCCTGCAGACAGCCGTCACCGGCGATGACGTAGACGAAGTGGTCGAAGGGGGAGGTGCCCTCGGGAGCCTGAGGGTCGAACAGGCCGCGCTCGTAGCGGGCGGCCATCGCCATGCCCACCGCGTTGGCCACGCCCTGGCCCAGCGGGCCGGTCGTCGTCTCCACGCCCGTGGTGTGGCCGTACTCGGGGTGACCGGGGGTCTTCGAACCCCACGTGCGGAACGCCTTCAGGTCGTCCAGCTCCAGGCCGAAGCCGGCCAGGTACAGCTGGGTGTAGAGCGTCAGGGACGAGTGGCCGGCGGACAGCACGAAACGGTCGCGGCCCACCCAGTCGGCGTCCGCGGGGTCGTGCCGCATCACCTTCTGGAAGAGGGTGTAGGCGGCAGGTGCCAGGCTCATCGCCGTACCCGGATGGCCGTTGCCGACCTTCTGTACGGCATCGGCGGCCAGGACGCGGGCGGTGTCGACGGCCCGCTGGTCCAACTCGGTCCACTCGAGGTCTGTGGTGGTCGGCTTGGTGCTCACCCTGGGTCAGGGCTCCTCTCCACATGTCGAATACCGGCTGATCTGGGCGCGCGCCCACCGGCTGCCGGTGCACTGGGCGCCCACCGGCCGCTGTCGAGCCTACCCCCGTAAGAACGTGCGTTTTTTCGAGTCATTCCAGACTGCCGGGACCAAGTGGCATTCGCCTCCCGACCGCGCCGGATCGCATTCGGCAACTGAATACGCGCCCGCTCGTCCGAGTGCTCAATCGAGCTTCCGTACGCACGGAGGACGACCGCCCCGACGAGGCGAGTCGGCACGTCGGAACGTGCCTGCCAACACGACCCCACCCCCGCGAATGCCGGGATATGGGCAACGTCTACAGTGGCGTGGTACGCGCGAGCCTTTACCGGGACTTCACACGGGGGAGGCTTGCTGGGATGTCTCTGTAGGGGTGTGCGTGACGGCCGTCGAATCCCGTCCAGCGGGTGTGCTCGGTGCGAGCCAGAGCCCGCGTCACCGGCCGTTCGGGGCCCGTGTCAAGGCGTTCGTGGCGCTGACCAAGCCGCGGATCATCGAGCTGCTGCTGATCACGACCGTGCCGGTGATGTTCCTCGCCGAGCAGGGCGTGCCGGACCTGAAGCTGGTGCTGCTCACCTGCGTCGGCGGCTACCTCTCGGCGGGCGGCGCCAACGCGCTGAACATGTACATCGACCGCGACATCGACGCGCTCATGGACCGCACCTCGCAGCGCCCCCTGGTGACCGGCATGGTCAGCCCGCGCGAGTGCCTGGTCTTCGGCATCACCCTGGCGGTCGTCTCCACCCTGTTGTTCGGCCTGACCGTCAACTGGCTGTCGGCCTGGCTCGCACTCGGCGCACTCCTCTTCTACGTCGTCGTCTACACGATGCTCCTCAAGCGCCGTACGTCGCAGAACATCGTGTGGGGCGGCATCGCCGGCTGTCTGCCGGTGCTCATCGGCTGGTCCGCCGTCACGAACTCCATGTCGTGGGCGCCCGTCATCCTCTTCCTCGTCATGTTCTTCTGGACGCCGCCGCACTACTGGCCGCTGTCCATGAAGGTGCGGGAGGACTACGCGCGCGTGGGCGTGCCGATGCTGCCGGTCATCGCCTCCAACAAGGTCGTCGCCAAGCAGATCGTGATCTACAGCTGGGTGATGGTGGCGGTCTCGCTGCTGCTGATGCCGCTCGGCTACACGGGCTGGTTCTACACGACGGTGGCGCTGCTGGCCGGCGGCTTCTGGCTGTGGGAGGCGCACGGACTGCAGAACCGGGCCAGGGCCGAGGTCACCGGCGCCAAGCTCAAGGAGATGCGGCTGTTCCACTGGTCCATCACCTATGTGTCGATCCTCTTCCTGGCGGTCGCGGTGGACCCGTTCCTCCGTTAGCTCCGTCCGGTCGCTGTTCTCTCGCGGGCGGGGTGCGTGGTCAAGGCCACGCACCCCGCCCGTCGCCGTTCGGTCTACCCGTCGGTAGCATCTTGGTCATGGCAGACACGCAGCAGGTGGACCCGAAGGCGGAGCGCAAGGCGACCCGCCTGGCCCGGCAGATCAGCACCTTCTCCAAGGCTCACGGCGGGGCCGAGGGCCAGATCGCGTACCTCGGGCAGCGCGGCGCCCGGATCGTGCTCGTCGGCGAGGACGGCACCTGGGGCGACGTGGTGGCCCCCTCCAACGAGCTCGCCGAGAAGGCCGTGGAGAAGTCCGGCATCACGGTCCACGAGGACTTCGACGGCGAACTCGCGGCGAAGGTGAGGACGGGGCCGTACGAATGGACGCGTATGGCGGGCATCCAGGTCGGCGGCCCGTCCAACGGCTGAACAACGCCCGACGAGGGCCGCGACCTGACACCCCGTTCACCCGTTAGGACCTGTGGGAACGACATGGTCCAAGCGACGGGGAGTCCGGATGATCGAAACGCCGTCCCTCGTGGACCAGTACTGCCACGGAGTACTGAGAACGGAGCTGGGCCTCGGCACCTTCGAGGCACAGCTGGCCCGCACCGAGGGCCCGCCCGCCCCGGGCACGACGCTCTTCGACACCCAGACCGGGTTCGCCGTACGACGCTGGTGCCCTCCGCTGCTCGGCCTGGAACCGCACTGCCCGCCCGCCCGCTATCTCGCCCGGCGCCGGGAACTGGGCGTACTGGAGGCGGGCCGCAGGCTGCTGCGGGGCAGCGGCATCACCACCTATCTGGTGGACACCGGGCTGCCCGGCGACCTGACCGGCCCCGCCGAGATGGCCTCCGCGGCGGTCGCCGAGGCCCGTGAGATCGTGCGGCTGGAACTCCTCGCCGAACAGGTCGCCGACACCTCCGGCACCGTCGAGTCCTTCCTCGCCAACCTCGCCGAATCGGTGCACGGCGCCGCCGCGAACGCCGTGGCCTTCACCTCCGTGGCGGGCGTACGGCACGGACTCGCGCTGGCCCCCGAGCCGCCGGGGCCGGGAGAGGTACGGGGCGCGGTCGGCCGCTGGCTGGCCGGACGCCGGGTCGGCGGGGAGCTGAGCGACCCGGTGCTGCTACGGCACCTGCTGTGGATCGCGGTCGCCTCGGGGCTGCCCCTGCAACTGCACGCGGGGCTCGGGGAGCCGGGCCTGCGCATCGACCGCACCGACCCGGTCCTGCTGACGGACTTCGTACGGGCCACGGCCGGCCTCGGCACCGACCTGGTCCTGCTGCACAGCTACCCCTACCACCGGCACGCCGCCCACCTCGCCGGAGTCTTTCCGCACGTGTACGCCGACTCGGGCGCCGCCCTCGTCCGCACGGGAGCGAGGGCGGCCACCGTACTGGCGGAGATCCTGGAGCTGGCCCCCTTCGGCAAGATCCTCTTCTCCAGCGGGGCCCAGGGCCTGCCGGAACTGCACGTCGTGGGGGCACGCCTGTTCCGCGAGGCCCTCGGGCGGGTGCTGGGCACCTGGGTCACCGAGGGGGCGTGGTCGCTGGCGGACGCGCAGCGGGTGGCGGGGCTGGTCGCGGCGGGGAACGCGCGGCGGGTGTACGGGCTGGGGTGAGGCCGGACCGGCGTCAGCTCGAAGCGGGCTCCAGCCGGTCGCGGTGGGCGGGGGCCGGAATGTCCGGGTCGGCGACGGGGCGTTCACGCAGCGACAGCAGCACCCGCAACACCCAGATCCACATCACGGCCGAGCCCAGCATGTGCAGGCCCACCAGAGCTTCGGGAAGGTCCGTGAAGTACTGGACATAGCCCACCGCACCCTGACCCAGCAGGATCAGGAACAGCTCGCGTGTGCGGGCCAGCGGGCCCCTGGGCGCGTCGACCGCCTTGAGGACGAACCACAGGGCGAAGGTCAGCGACACCACGATCCAGGCCAGTACCGCGTGCACCTTGCTGACCGTCTCCCAGTCGAGCGGCATCCGCTCGACCTCGCTGGAGTCGCCCGCGTGCGGACCCGCGCCGGTCACCACCGTGCCCACCAGGATCAGCAGGACCGAGGCCGCGAGCAGGAACCACACCAGCTGCCGCACGGCCTTGCCGACCAGCGGGCGGGGTGCCGTGTCGCCCTCCCGGGTGCGCTGCCACATCACCGTGGCGACCGCGATCAGGGCCGATGTCGCCACGAAGTGCGTCGCGACCGTATACGGGTTGAGACCGACGAGCACGACGATGCCGCCGAGGACCGCGTTGCTCATCACGATCCAGAACTGCGCCCAGCCCAGCCGGGTCAGGCCGCGCCGGTACGGCTTCTCGGAGCGCGCGGCGATGATCGCCCAGCCGACCGCGGCGCACAGCACGTAGGTGAGCATGCGGTTGCCGAACTCGATGGCCCCGTGGAAGCCCATCGCGCTGGTGGCGGTCAGCGAGTCGTCGGTGCACTTGGGCCAGGTCGGGCAGCCGAGCCCGGAACCGGTCAGCCGCACCGCACCGCCGGTGACCACGATGAGCACCGACATCACGAGCGCGGCGAGGGCCGCCCGCCGGACCGTCCTGGGGGTCGGGGTCCAGCGTTCGGCGATGAAGGCGAGCGGGTTGCGGAGGGCAGCCACGGCGTCGGCGCGGGTCACTTTTGGCACGCGCTCCATCGTAGAGGGCCGCTTGTGCACGCTTTCACGAGGGTCCGTGACGGGGCCCACCCCCTCTACTCCCAGCGGAAGAACTTCCCGGCGGCGGCCAAGCCCACGACCGCCCAGACGGCGAGAATCCCCAGATCACCCCAGGGCATGCCGGCGCCGTGCTGGAGTACGTCCCGCAGCCCGTCGGACAGCGCGGAGATCGGCAGCAGCCCGAGGACGTCCTGGGCCGCGGCCGGGAACTTGTCCAGCGGCACGATCACCCCGCCGCCGACGAGCAGCAGCAGAAAGACCAGGTTCGCGGCGGCGAGCGTCGCCTCCGCCTTCAGCGTGCCCGCCATCAGCAGGCCGAGCCCCGAGAAGGCGGCCGTCCCGAGGATCAGCAGGAGCAGTACGGCGAAGGGGTTGCCGTGCGGCGACCAGCCCAGCGAGAAGGCGATCACCGTCAGCAGGACGATCTGGAGGACCTCCGTGACCAGCACGGACAGCGTCTTCGCGGTCATCATGCCCCAGCGGGGGAGCGGCGAGGAGGCGAGGCGCTTGAGGACGCCGTACCGGCGCTCGAAGCCGGTCGCGATGGCCTGGCCCGTGAACGCGGTCGACATCACCGCCAGCGCGAGGATGCCGGGCGTGAGGAAGTCCACCGCCTCGCCGGCCCCGGTGTCGACGATGTCCACGGAGCTGAAGAGGGCAAGGAGCAGCGTGGGGATGACCACCGTCAACAGCAGCTGCTCGCCGTTGCGCAGCAGCATCTTCGTCTCGAGGGCGGCCTGGGCCGCGATCATGCGGGGCAGGGGCGCGGCCCCCGGCTTCGGCGTGTACATCCCGGTGCCGACGGTGGTCACGAGCGCAGGTCCTTCCCGGTGAGCTCCAGAAACACGTCTTCGAGGGTGTGGCGTTCGACCGAGATCTTCTCCGGCATCACGCCGTGCTGAGCGCACCAGGACGTGACCGTGGCGAGCAGCTGCGGGTCGACCTTGCCGACGACCCGGTACGAGCCCGGCGTCAGCTCCGCGGCCGAGCAGTCCGCGGGGAGCGCCTTCAGCAGGGAGCCGACGTCCAGTCCCGGGCGGCCGGTGAAGCGGAGCGTGTTCTCGGCGCCGCCGCGGCACAGCTCCTCCGGGGTGCCCTGGGCTATGACCTGGCCCGCGTCGATGATCGCGACGTCGTCGGCGAGTTGCTCGGCCTCGTCCATGTAGTGGGTCGTGAGGATCACGGAGACGCCGTCGGTGCGCAGGTCGCGGACCAGGTCCCAGGTGGCGCGGCGGGCCTGTGGGTCGAGCCCGGCGGTCGGCTCGTCCAGGAAGACCAGCTCCGGGCGCCCCACCACGGCCATCGCCAGCGCGAGCCGCTGCTGCTGGCCGCCCGACAGCCGCCGGTACGTGGTCCGGCCGCAACTGCCGAGCCCCAGGCGCTCGATGAGCGCGTCGACGTCGAGCGGATCGGCGTGCAACTTGGCGACGTGGCGCAGCATCTCGTCCGCCCGCGCGCCCGAGTAGACGCCCCCGGACTGCAGCATCACGCCGATCCTGGGGTGCAGCTCACGGGCCTGTCTCACCGGGTCGAGGCCCAGGACGCGCACCGTGCCGGAGTCCGGCTTCCGGTACCCCTCGCAGGTCTCGACCGTGGTCGTCTTGCCCGCCCCGTTGGGACCGAGTACGGCGGTCACACCCGCCCTGGCCACCAGGTCGAGGCCGTCCACCGCGGTCTTCGTGCCGTACCGCTTCACCAGGGCCTGGACCTGGACCACGGGCTCGCTTCGCATGGGTCCAGAGTCTAGGTACGTGGACCGCGCCTCAGACGGGCGGGTGCAGGATCTCCTCCTCACGGGGCCGGTGCACCGCCAGCCACCGCTCCGCGTACGCCACGGCGTCCGCGACGGGAAACAGCCGTGCGTCGGCCGCGCCCACCTCGCCCCGTACGACGGGACGGTCCCGCTCGAAGTCGCTGCCCAGCTCGTCGAACCGGTCGGAGTCGATGGACACCTCCGTCAGCACCTCCCAGCCGCCGCCAGGGGCCGGCCGCCCGACCTCGACGAGTGGCGCCGGTATGCGGTATTCGGCCAGGTGGAAGCTGGTACAGGAGTCGTAGCCCACGCCGAGCAGCAGCACCCGGGCGCCCAGCTTCTCCAGGCGGGCCAGCGGGCTGCGTTCGCCCAGGCGGCAGTCGGGGGAGTGGCCCTCGGTGATCTCCGCCGCGCGCGGGCCGACGGCCGCGAAGGACGTGTGCGGGTGCGCGCTGCGCAGGGCGCCCGGCCAGCGCCGTACGGTCTCCGGGATCACGCCGACCCCGCGCGTGGGGGTGATCAGCGGGTCGTACGCGGGCATGGCGGCCCTGATCCGCTCCCACCACTCCTCGGGCACCGGCGGATTGCTCCACAGCGCCGGGTCGGAGAGGTCGGCGCTCTGGGCCGGGACGACCAGGGTGCCGTCCGGGCCGAGCGCGTCGAGCAGTCCCTGGACGAGCGCGACGGGCCCTCCGCAGACCCAGCCGAGGGAACTGAGCGAGGAGTGCGCGAGGAGGGTTTCGCCGGTCTCGACACCCAGTCGGCGCAGTTGTGCGGCGAGGGTGTCCCGGGTGACAAGAGGGCCGGTGGGAGGCGGTGTGGGCATGGTCGGGAGTGTCCCCGAAGTGCTCCCTGGGTGCCAGCCATTTGATCGATCAAAGATCGTTTCCGCAGGTCAGATTAGGTAAGCCTAAGTGACGCAGGGCACCGTCCGTCCCCCGGACGCCGCTTGCCCGCCCCTGAGGAATTACGCAACAATGGCGTTGTGAAAAACGTCGGCGAGGCCCCTCAGGAGGAACTCGCGACCGGGGAGCGCTCCACGCGCAACCGGGTCGCGCGGTCCATCCTGGACCACGGGCCGTCGACCGTCGCCGCGCTGGCCGGACGACTGGGGCTCACCCAGGCGGCCGTACGGCGGCATCTGGACGCACTGGTCGCGGACGACGTCGTGGAGGCGCGCGAACAGCGGGTCTACGGAGCGCGGACCCGTGGCCGCCCGGCCAAGGTCTTCGCGCTCACCGACTGTGGCCGCGACGCCTTCGACCAGTCGTACGACCAGCTCGCCGCGGACGCCCTGCGCTGGATCCAGGAGCGGTTCGGCGGGGACGAGGCCGTGATCGCCTTCGCGCGCGCGAGGATCGCCGAACAGGCTGGCGCGTACCGCGCGGCGATCGAGGCGGCCCCGCCCGAGCAGCGGACCGAAGCCCTGGCCAAGGCCCTGAGCGCGGACGGGTACGCTGCTACGGCGCGCAGCGCACCGGTCGGCGAGCAGCTCTGCCAGCACCACTGCCCGGTGGCCCACGTCGCGGAAAAGTTCCCGCAGCTCTGCGAGGCGGAGACCGAGATCTTCTCCCAGCTGCTCGGCACGCACGTCCAGCGACTGGCGACCATCGCGCACGGCGACGGCGTCTGCACGACGTTCATCCCGAAGATTCCCAAAACCACTCATCACGCATCCGCAAGCACGGCCGGGAGGAACCCCGCATGACTCTCCCCACGGAGACTGCCCACCCTGAGCTCGAGGGCCTGGGCAAGTACGAATACGGCTGGGCCGACTCCGACGAAGCCGGTGCCTCTGCCAAGCGCGGTCTGAGCGAGGGTGTCGTCAAGGACATCTCCGCGAAGAAGAACGAGCCGGAGTGGATGACCAAGCTCCGTCTCAAGGGCCTGCGCCTGTTCGACAAGAAGCCCATGCCGAACTGGGGCTCGGACCTGTCGGGTATCGACTTCGACAACATCAAGTACTTCGTACGTTCCACGGAGAAGCAGGCGGAGTCCTGGGAGGACCTGCCCGAGGACATCAAGAACACGTACGACAAGCTCGGTATCCCGGAGGCGGAGAAGCAGCGCCTCGTCGCCGGAGTCGCGGCCCAGTACGAGTCCGAGGTCGTCTACCACCAGATCCGCGAGGACCTGGAGGAGCAGGGCGTCATCTTCCTCGACACCGACACGGCCCTGAAGGAGCACCCGGAGCTCTTCAAGGAGTACTTCGGGACCGTCATCCCGGTCGGTGACAACAAGTTCGCGTCGCTGAACACCGCCGTGTGGTCGGGCGGCTCCTTCATCTACGTGCCGAAGGGCGTGCACGTGGAAATCCCGCTCCAGGCCTACTTCCGTATCAACACGGAGAACATGGGCCAGTTCGAGCGGACCCTGATCATCGTCGACGAGGGTGCCTACGTGCACTACGTCGAGGGCTGCACGGCTCCGATCTACAAGTCGGACTCGCTGCACAGCGCCGTGGTCGAGATCATCGTCAAGAAGAACGCCCGCTGCCGCTACACGACCATCCAGAACTGGTCGAACAACGTCTACAACCTGGTCACCAAGCGCGCCGTCGCCTACGAGGGCGCGACCATGGAGTGGATCGACGGCAACATCGGCTCCAAGGTGACGATGAAGTACCCGGCCGTCTACCTGATGGGCGAGCACGCCAAGGGCGAGACCCTGTCCATCGCCTTCGCGGGCGAGGGGCAGCACCAGGACGCCGGCTCCAAGATGGTCCACATGGCGCCGAACACGTCGTCCAACATCGTGTCGAAGTCCGTCGCCCGCGGTGGCGGCCGTACCTCCTACCGTGGTCTGGTGGAGATCGGCGAGGGCGCTCACGGCTCGAAGTCGAACGTGCTGTGCGACGCGCTGCTCGTCGACACCATCTCCCGCTCGGACACGTACCCGTACGTGGACGTACGGGAGGACGACGTCTCCATGGGCCACGAGGCCACCGTCTCCAAGGTCTCCGAGGACCAGCTCTTCTACCTGATGAGCCGCGGTCTGAGCGAGTTCGAGGCGATGGCGATGATCGTGCGCGGCTTCGTCGAGCCCATCGCGAAGGAGCTGCCCATGGAGTACGCCCTTGAGCTCAACCGGCTGATCGAGCTGCAGATGGAAGGCGCGGTCGGCTAAGTCCCGCCTTCCGAAGCGGCCTCCCGATTTCTAGACGTAGGAAAGAGAGCACAACGACAGCCATGGCTGAGGCTCAGAACATTCCGGTGGGGTCCACCACCGCCGGCCAGATCGCGGTGGCCGCCGAGTCGACCGTCGCCACGCGCATGAGCGCGCCCCCGTCCTTCGACGTCGCGGACTTCCCGGTCCCGCACGGCCGCGAGGAGGAGTGGCGGTTCACGCCGCTGGAGCGCCTGCGCGGGCTGCACGACGGCACCGCGGTCGCCACCGGCGACGGCGTGAAGGTCGACATCGACGCCCCCGAGGGCGTCATCGTCGAGGCCGTCGGCCGTGACGACGCCCGGATCGGCAAGGCCGGCACCCCGGTGGACCGCGTCGCCGCCCAGGCGTACTCGGCGTTCGAGAAGGCCGGCGTGGTCACCGTCCCCAAGGAGACGGTGCTCACCGAGCCGATCCGCATCGCCGTGCACGGCGAGGGCGGGGTCGCCTACGGCCACCAGGTCGTCGAGCTGGGAGCCTTCGCCGAGGCCGTCGTCGTCATCGACCACACCGGTGACGCCGTGCTCGCCGCCAACGTCGACTACATCCTGGGCGACGGCGCCAAGCTGACCGTCGTCTCCGTCCAGGACTGGGACGACAAGGCCGTCCACGTGGGCCAGCACAACGCGCTGATCGGCCGGGACGCCACCTTCAAGTCGTTCGTGGTCACCTTCGGCGGCGACCTCGTACGTCTCCACCCGCGCGTCGCCTACGCCGGCACCGGTGGCGAGGCCGAGCTCTTCGGCCTGTACTTCACCGACGCCGGTCAGCACCAGGAGCACCGCCTCCTGGTCGACCACAACACCCCGCACTGCAAGTCCAACGTCGCCTACAAGGGCGCGCTCCAGGGCGACGACGCGCACGCCGTGTGGATCGGCGACGTGCTGATCGAGGCCAAGGCCGAGGGCACGGACACCTACGAGATGAACCGCAACCTGGTCCTGACGGACGGGGCGCGCGTGGACTCCGTACCGAACCTCGAGATCGAGACCGGCGAGATCGTCGGCGCCGGCCACGCCTCCGCGACCGGCCGCTTCGACGACGAGCAGCTCTTCTACCTGATGGCCCGTGGCATTCCGGCCGACGAGGCCCGCCGCCTGGTGGTCCGCGGCTTCTTCGCCGAGCTGGTCCAGCAGATCGGCGTCGACGACATCGAAGAGCGCCTTCTCGTGAAGATCGACGAGGAGCTGGAGGCGTCGGTCTGATGACTGCCTTCGTACGCGTCTGTGGGCTGAGCGAGCTGGAGGAGGACACCCCGAAGCGGGTGGAACTCGACGGCACGCCGGTCTCGGTCGTCCGTACCGAGGGGGAGGTGTTCGCCATCTACGACATCTGCTCCCACGCGAACGTCTCGCTCTCCGAGGGCGAGGTGGAGGACTGCCAGATCGAGTGCTGGCTGCACGGTTCCAGCTTCGACCTCCGTACCGGCAAGCCGTCCGGCCTTCCCGCGACGCGCCCCGTCCCCGTATACCCCGTACAGATCGAAGGGGACGACGTGCTCGTCTCCCTCACCCAGGAGTCCTGAGGCACCCATGGCAACGCTTGAAATCCGAGACCTGCACGTCACCGTCGAGGTCGAGAACGGCACGAAGGAAATCCTCAAGGGTGTCGACCTCACCGTGAAGCAGGGCGAGACGCACGCCATCATGGGCCCGAACGGCTCCGGCAAGTCGACCCTCGCCTACTCGCTCGCGGGTCACCCGAAGTACACGATCACCGGCGGCACCGTCACCCTCGACGGCGAGGACGTCCTGGAGATGTCCGTCGACGAGCGCGCCCGCGCCGGCCTGTTCCTGGCCATGCAGTACCCGGTCGAGGTCCCCGGCGTCTCGGTCTCCAACTTCCTCCGTACGTCCGCCACCGCCATCCGCGGCGAGGCCCCCAAGCTGCGTACCTGGGTGAAGGAGGTCAGGGAGGCCATGGAGCGCCTCAACATCGACCCGTCCTTCGCCGAGCGCAACGTCAACGAGGGCTTCTCCGGCGGTGAGAAGAAGCGCCACGAGATCCTCCAGCTGGAGCTGCTCAAGCCGAAGGTCGCGATCCTCGACGAGACGGACTCCGGTCTGGACGTCGACGCGCTCCGCGTCGTCTCCGAGGGCGTCAACCGCGTCCGCGACACCGGCGAGGTCGGCACGCTGCTGATCACGCACTACACGCGCATCCTGCGCTACATCAAGCCCGACTACGTCCACGTCTTCTCGGCCGGCCGCATCGTGGAGTCCGGCGGCGCCGAACTCGCCGACAAGCTGGAGGAAGAGGGCTACGAGGCATACACGAAGGGTGGCGTATCCGCGTGACACAGCTGCCGGGCCTCCTCACTGAGCCCACTCTTCTGGGCGAGGCGATCCGCAAGGACTTCCCGATCCTGGACCGTCTGGTCCACGACGACCGGAAGCTCGTGTACCTGGACAACGCGGCGACCTCGCAGAAGCCGCGCCAGGTGCTGGACGCCCTGAACGAGTACTACGAGCGCTACAACGCCAACGTCCATCGCGGTGTGCACGTGCTCGCCGAGGAGGCCACGGCGCTGTACGAGGGCGCGCGCGACAAGGTCGCCGCGTTCATCAACGCGCCGAGCCGCGACGAGGTGATCTTCACCAAGAACGCCTCCGAGTCGCTCAACCTCGTGGCGAACATGCTGGGCTGGGCCGACGAGCCCTACCGGGTGGACCACGAGACCGAGATCGTCATCACGGAGATGGAGCACCACTCCAACATCGTGCCGTGGCAGCTGCTGGCGCAGCGCACGGGCGCGAAGCTGAAGTGGTTCGGCCTCACCGACGACGGCCGCCTCGACCTGTCCGACATCGACGAGATCATCAACGAGAAGACGAAGATCGTCTCCTTCGTGCTGGTGTCGAACATCCTGGGCACGGTCAACCCGGTCGAGGCGATAGTCCGCCGCGCGCAGGAAGTCGGCGCGCTCGTCTGCATCGACGCCTCGCAGGCCGCGCCGCACATGCCGCTGGACGTACAGGCCCTCCAGGCCGACTTCGTGGCCTTCACCGGCCACAAGATGTGCGGCCCGACGGGCATCGGCGTGCTGTGGGGCCGCCAGGAACTCCTGGAGGACCTGCCGCCCTTCCTCGGCGGCGGCGAGATGATCGAGACGGTGTCGATGCACTCGTCGACGTACGCCCCGGCGCCGCACAAGTTCGAGGCGGGCACGCCCCCGATCGCGCAGGCGGTCGGTCTCGGCGCGGCCATCGACTACCTGTCCTCGATCGGCATGGACAAGATCCTCGCCCACGAGCACGCGCTCACCGAGTACGCGGTGAAGCGGCTGGCGGAGGTCCCCGATCTGCGGATCATCGGCCCGACCACGGCCGAGGACCGCGGGGCGGCCATCTCCTTCACGCTGGGTGACATCCACCCGCACGACGTGGGCCAGGTCCTCGACGAGCAGGGCATCGCGGTCCGGGTCGGCCACCACTGCGCGCGGCCGGTCTGCCTGCGGTACGGAATTCCTGCGACCACGCGAGCGTCGTTCTATCTGTACTCCACGCCGACCGAGATCGACGCTCTGGTCGACGGCCTGGAGCACGTACGGAACTTCTTCGGCTGAGAGGCTGGTCGTGAAGCTGGATTCGATGTACCAGGAAGTCATCCTGGACCACTACAAGAACCCGCACGGGCGTGGTCTGCGGGATGGCGACGCCGAGGTGCACCACGTCAACCCGACGTGCGGCGACGAGATCACGCTGCGCGTGAAGTACGACGGCACGACGATCAGCGACGTCTCGTACGAGGGCCAGGGCTGCTCGATCAGCCAGGCCTCCGCCTCCGTACTGAACGAACTCCTCGTCGGCAAGGAGCTGGCCGAGGCGCAGAAGGTCCAGGAGACCTTCCTGGAGCTGATGCAGTCCAAGGGCCGGATCGAGCCCGATGACGCGATGGAGGAGATCCTGGAGGACGCGGTCGCGTTCGCGGGTGTCTCCAAGTACCCGGCGCGGGTGAAGTGCGCCCTCCTGAGCTGGATGGCGTGGAAGGACGCGACGGCCCAGGCACTGGGCGGAGCCGACGCCGAAAGGAACACGGCATGAGCGAGACCGTTGAGATGAAGCCGGCCTCGGAGGAAGAACTCCGCGAGGCCCTGTACGACGTCGTCGACCCCGAGCTGGGCATCGACGTCGTCAACCTCGGCCTGATCTACGGCATCCACGTCGACGATGCGAACATCGCAACCATCGACATGACCCTGACCTCGGCGGCCTGCCCGCTGACGGACGTCATCGAGGACCAGGCCAAGTCCGCCACGGACGGCCTGGTCAACGAGCTGCGCATCAACTGGGTCTGGATGCCGCCGTGGGGTCCCGACAAGATCACGGACGACGGGCGGGAGCAGCTTCGGGCGCTCGGGTTCAACGTCTGAGATCCACCGGCCGACGCGAACGGCGACGCCTCTTGGGCGTCGCCGTTTCTCGTGCTCGGGCCAGTCGCCGGAGCCGGCTGTCAGGCCAGCCCGTTCACCAGCCGGAACGCCGAGTCCGCCTGATACAGGCCCGAGTGCTGGTAGGACTCCAGGCGGAGCGTGAAGTCCTTGTGGCGCAGGAAGCGGCCCGGGAAGTTGACCGACTCCAGCATGATCGCGTCGGACACCGACGCGCCGCGCGGGCAGAACGTGGCGTCCCGGTCGAAGAGGGGCGAGCCGTCGTGCCCTTCCTCGCGCAGCACGAAGTCGCGGTGGCGGAGGTAGGTGCCGTCGGCCGTGGCGAAGGAGTAGCAGGACGCGTCGGACAGGCCCTTGACCAGCTTGAAGGTGGCGTCCTGCCGGGCCGAGGCGGAGTGGATCTCATCGAGCCGGACGCTGCTGCCGCTGATGTGCCAGTAGCGGTCGGGGTAGTTGACCGAGCGGACCGATCGCCAGGTGGCGGCCGGTGGCTTCGCGTCCGGCGAACTGGGCCGTGGGTTGGGGGACTTCGGCGGGTCGGCGGACGGGGTCGCGGAGGTCGGGCCGTGCGGGCTGGGGGCCTTCGGGGTGGCGCGGGCGGGAGGCGCGTCGCTCTTCCCGCCCGGCGTCGCGGCGCCGCTCGTGGAGGGCGTGGCGAAGGAGATCAGACCGGGGCCGGTCGGGTCGGTGCCGGCCGCCTGGTCCTGGGGCGACGGTGACCGGTCGTCAGAACGCCGGTCCGTCATGGCTATCGCGGTCAAGCACGCGGCGACGGTGGCCAGCGCCAGCGCGGCGGCCAGCCACAGGCGTCGCGTTCCCGGTACCCGGGAGGTGTCCGGAGTCCAGCCGCTCTCCCACGGCTGGTTCTGCGGGGGCCGGGACTTGCTTTCTGGCATGCGCGATTCCTCCAGCGGCGCCCATGGCGACGGCTGCGGCCGGTGATGGGGGAGTTGATGAACGGTGAAACACTAGTGGAGTCGGTGAGTTCCCGGCAGCCGTTTGCACCGAGCGCCTTCCACATCGGATATGTACGCTCGTACACATGGGATACCTGATGCTCGCCGGCGCCATAGCCGCCGAGGTGGCCGCGACGACGGCCATGAAGTACACCGACGGCTTCACCAAGCTGCTGCCCTCGCTGCTCACCGCCCTCGGCTACGTCGTCTCCTTCGCGCTGCTCGCCCAGACACTGAAGACCGTGTCGGTCGGCACCGCGTACGCGATCTGGGCCGGGGTCGGCACCGCGGCCATCGCCACCATCGGAATCGCGTTCCTGGGGGAGGGCATGACCGCCGCCAGGGCGGTCGGCATCGCGCTGATCATCGTCGGCGTGGTGGTGCTGAACCTGGGTGGCGCGCACTGATGCCCCGGCGGTACGACCCCGAGCGACGGCAGCGGATCATCGACGCGGCGATCCGGGTCGTGGGGGAGAAGGGCCTCGCCGGACTGAGCCACCGCTCCGTCGCCGCCGAGGCCGATGTGCCGCTCGGCTCCACGACGTACCACTTCAAGACTCTCGACGACCTGATGGTCGCGGCGCTCCGGCAGGCGAACGAGGGCTTCGCCAAGGCGGTCGCCGCCCGCGGCGGCCTGGCCGACCCGCGCACCGACCTGGCCGCGGAACTCGCCGGCCTGCTGGGTGAGTGGCTCGCGGGCGAACGCACCGGTGTCGAGCTGGAGTACGAGCTCTACCTCGCCGCCCTGCGCCGCCCCGCCCTGCGCCCGGTCGCCGCCGAATGGGCCGAGGACCTCGCCGCCCACCTCGCCCACCGCACGGACCCGGTCACGGCACGGGCGCTGGTCGCGCTGCTGGACGGGATCTGTCTGCAGGTGCTGCTGACGGGGACGCCGTACGACGAGGCGTACGCGCGGGAGGTGTTGTCGCGGGTCATCGACGCCTCGGCGTGAACCGCCGTGATCCCGCCGGGCGTCGCCCGTGAATCCCCTTCCGCCGCCCTCCGCGAACCGTTCCGCCGCCCTCCGTGAACCGTTCCGCCGCCGTCGGGGAACAGCGGGTGACATGCTCACCCCGACCACACCCACGGAGGCCACCACGTGACCGGACCACCGGACCCGTCCTCGCCCGAGGACGCCCAGGTCGTCGCCCAGTCCCTGGAGGAACCGGAGCTCTTCGCCCGCCTCTACGACCGGTACGCCCCCGACATCCACCGCTACGCGGCACGGCGGCTGGGCGTGAGCGCAGCCGACGACATCACCGCGGAGACCTTCCTGGTCGCCTTCCGCATCCGGTCCCGCTACGACACCACGCGCCCCAGCGCCCGCCCCTGGCTCTACGGCATCGCGGGCAACCTCATCGGCAAGCAGCGCCGCGCCGAGGTGCGGGCCCTGCGGGCGCTGGCCCGTACCGGGCACGATCCGGTCGCCGAGACCTGGTCCGAGCGCGCCGACGACCGCGTCACCGCGCAGGCGGCGCAGGCCCCGCTCGCCGGGGCACTGGCCGCGCTGTCCGTGGGCGACCGGCACGTGCTGCTGCTGGTGGCCTGGGCGGATCTGACGTACACCGAGGTCGGTGAGGCGCTCGGCATCCCCGTCGGAACCGTGCGCTCCCGGCTCAACCGCGCCCGCCGCAAGGTCCGTTCGGCCCTGGGCGCCGATCCCGCATTCACGCTGGACGCCACGGAGGTGGTCTGACATGGACGAGATGACGGCGGTCCGCGACCTGCGGGCCCAGGCGCCGGCGGCCGAGCGCGCGGACCTCGTCGCCGGGCGCGAGCTGCTGCTGCGGGAAGCGGCAGGCCGCGCCCGCACCCGCAGGCTGCGGGGCGACTGGCGGCTCGTGGCCGCGGGAACGGCGGCCGTGATCACCGCGGTGGCCGTGATCGGGACACAGGTGGCGGACCGCGGACCGGAGGGTGCGCAGCCGGGAGCCGGGCCCGGCTACAACCTCGAACTGGGCAGTGCCAAGGACTTCCTGAACGACGCCGCCGACGCCATCGCCGCAGGTCCCGCGGTCACCGCGCGCGACGGCCAGTGGATCTACGTGAAGTCCGCCGAGACGAACGTGACGGACGACGAGCCCGACCCGCAGACCAGCGAGGACTGGATGGCGTACGCCGATCCGAAGATGGAGGGCGGGCGGGCCGGCGACGACCACTCGCCCAGGGAGGAGTACGCGTTCCTCAAGAGCCTCCCGGACGACCCGGCGAAGGTGCGGGCGAAGGCGCGCGCGTTCTTCTACGCCACCGACCCGTCCGAGACCCGTACCCAGCACGAGTACCGGGCCCTCGTGGCCGTCCTCAGCCGGGCGTACGCGTACGATCCCGCCGGCCTCGCCAAGGTCTACCGGGCCCTCGCCACGATCCCCGGCGTGCAGGTCGCGGAGGTCCAGGACGAGGCGGGGCGCAGCGCCTACGCGCTTTACCTGAAGAGTGTCTCGGACACCTCCCGCGACGAAGTGCTCCTCGACCCGGACACCTGGCTCTACGCGGGGTACCGGTCGCTGGACCGGAGCAGCCGGAACGAGGAGTGGGGCGAGGGGGACGTCGTGATCAGCTCGGCACGGCTGGCGGTGGCGGTGGTGGACAGGAAGGGCGAGAAGCCCTGAGGGCGCCCTGATCAGAAGCCTTGAGGCCGCCCTGATCAGGGCTCGCTCCCGGCCGGTGTGCCCGGCACATGAGACGCCGTGCACACCGGTTCGCCCTCACCCCGCCCGGCCGGTTAGGTTGCCCATATGACCGACACGACTGCTCCTCGCACCACCGGCGCCGTTGCCGCCGGCCTCGCCACGATCGCCGCCGACGGCACCGTGCTCGACACCTGGTTCCCCGCGCCCGAGCTCGCCGCCGAGCCCGGCCCGTCCGGCACCGAGCGGCTGTCCGCCGAGCGTGCCGCGGAGCTGCTCGGCGGAGGCGCGACCGCGGCGATCGGCCCGGACGCCCGCCGGGGCGTCGAGGTGGTCGCGGTCCGCACGGTCATCGGCTCCCTCGACGACAAGCCGATCGACGCGCACGACGTCTACCTGCGCCTGCACCTGCTCTCGCACCGCCTGGTCAAGCCGCACGGCCAGAGCCTGGACGGCATGTTCGGCTTCCTCGCCAACGTCGCCTGGACCTCGCTCGGCCCGGTCGCCGTCGACGACATCGAGAAGGTCCGGCTGAACGCCCGCGCCGAGGGTCTGCACCTCCAGGTGACCTCCATCGACAAGTTCCCGCGCATGACGGACTACGTCGCCCCGAAGGGCGTCCGCATCGCCGACGCCGACCGGGTCCGCCTGGGCGCCCACCTCGCCGCGGGCACCACCGTCATGCACGAGGGCTTCGTCAACTTCAACGCGGGCACCCTCGGCACGTCGATGGTCGAGGGCCGTATCTCCGCGGGCGTCGTGATCGGCGACGGCTCCGACATCGGCGGCGGTGCCTCGACCATGGGCACGCTCTCCGGCGGCGGCAACGTGATCATCTCCATCGGCGAGCGCTGCCTGATCGGCGCCGAGGCGGGCGTCGGCATCGCGCTCGGCGACGAGTGCGTGGTCGAGGCCGGTCTGTACGTCACCGCGGGCACCCGCGTCACCATGCCCGACGGCCAGATCGTCAAGGCCCGCGAGCTGTCCGGCGCCTCCAACATCCTCTTCCGCCGCAACTCGGTCACCGGCACGGTCGAGGCCCGGCCGAACAACGCGGTCTGGGGCGGCCTGAACGAGATCCTGCACAGCCACAACTGACGTACGCACAGCGCCACGTACGAGTTACCCGGCGTGACCTCTCGGCGGTTCAATCAGATGAACGGGTGGACGCTTCAGTCCGATCAGACGCCGAACCGACGAAACGAGGGACCTGGGTATGAGGAACGAGCGGGCGAGGATCGTGGCGCGCTGCCTGACCGGAGCGGTCACGGTGGCGGTGGCCTGCTGGCCGGCGGCCGGCGTCGCGCACGCCGACGAGACCAACACGGCCTCGCACAACGGCCCCCGGATCGGGCTGGTCAACGTGGGCCAGGTCGACGACCCGATGGAGGACGTGCTGGAGCACACCCTGCTGTTCGGCGACGGCTACCGCTGGGGCTGACCCACTGCCTCGACAGGCCGGGGTCCCGTATCGCACACGCGCGGTACGGGACCCCGGCCCGTTTTTATGTGCGCAGGCATAGTGGGAGGCCCCCGCGCGCGTCACAAGGGGCACAGGGAACGGACAGCGGGTCCGCTCTCGGGGGAAGAGAAGGTGACGATGGATGCCGACGCGCAGGAGAGTTTCCGGGAGTTCGTGGCGAACCGGTCGTCCGCGCTGCTGAAGACCGCGGTCCTGCTGAGCGGCGGCGACCGGCACGCGGGCGAGGACCTCCTCCAGAACGCGCTGATCAAGGCGGCGGGCCGCTGGCACCGCATCGACGAGCCGGAGGCCTACGTACGGCAGATCCTCTACCGGCAGCAGATCAGCCGCTGGCGGCTGAAGTGGCCCAGACGCGAACTCAGCGTCGCCGAGCCACCGGAGACCGGCGCGGACCCGGACGCCTCGTCCGCGGCCGAGCTGCGCCTGGTGATGCGCCAGGCCCTGTCCCGGCTCACCGCGCGGCAGCGCACCGTGCTGGTCCTGCGCTACTTCGAGGACCTGCCCGAGGCCGAGGTGGCCCAGCTGCTGGGCTGCTCCGTCGGCACCGTACGGTCCACCACCCACCGCTCGCTGGCCCGGCTGCGCTCGCTGGCGCCCGAACTGGCCGCCCTCGGCCCCGCCAAGGCCGAGCAGCTCCCGTCCCATGACTACTCGCCCGTGGAGGTGCGGTCATGAACGTCGACGAACTCGTGCGCGACGCCCTGCGCGAGCAGGCCACCGAACAGCCCCCGGCGGCATCGGGGTTCGCCGACCGCGTGCTGGCCGTCCGCCGGCGCCGCCGCACCCGCAGGCTCGCGGGAGCCGCCGTGGCCACGGCGGCAGCGGTCGCCGTAGGAGTGGCCGTGCCGCTGCTGGACTACGGCAAGCAGGACGCACGTCCCTCGGGCGGCGGCATCGTGGTGGAGAGGAAGGACACGAAGGCTCACCCCGACCAGTCGCCGCCGCGCGAGGAGATCTCCGTCGGGGGCACGACCCTGGCCGGGTACTTCATCCCGGAGACGGTCGAGAAGACCACGGACACCGCCGTCTACCAGCGCACCTACTACCTGCTGAACCCGAAGACCGGCAAGTACGCCAAGGCCGCGAACTGGTCCTGGGTCGCCGTCGCCCCCGGCATGAAGACCGCCGCCGTCCTGGAGCAGGACCTGCCCGCCTCGCGGATCGGCCTGCTCGACCTGACCACCGGCAAGGTCGAGCGGTGGATCCCGGTCGACCACGGGGTCGGCGGGCTCGCCTTCTCCCGCGACGGCCGCAAGCTGGTCGCGACGACGTACGGCGAGAACCCCGATCTGCGGGTCAAGACGGAGGGCTCCGACGACTGGGGCCAGGAATGGACGTCGAGCCGCACCGGCTTCTACGTCCTCGACGTGGCCTCCGGGAAGGGCGCCTGGACCGAGGTCGAGCTCGCGAGCGACCCCGACGACCAGGGCGGCACCTTCCTCAACACCCGCCAGGACTTCGCCCTCACCGACGACGGCCGGCACGTCTGGGCGGGTCACCCCATGGGGGACATCGGCAAGCAGTTCTACGACTTCACGGGCAAGGAGGTCCCCGCGCCGACGGGCGACAAGTACCTGTCGTGGTCCGTCGACGCGGGCAAGTCGCCGAGCGGGAAGCTCGTCGCCGGTGACTTCGCGGGCAAGAAGTGGAAGACCTCCTCCTACGTCCTCGACGCCGCCACCGGGGCGAAGACCGAGGTGCGCGGGCAGCAACTGCTCGCCTGGGTCGGCGAAAAGCAGCTCATCGCCTGGGACATCGGCAAGAACGACAAGAACGAGTTCCACCAGCGGCTCGTGCTGGTCACCATCGGCAGCGACAAGGAGGTCCCGCTCAGCGGCTTCCGTCAGGGGAACGACGGACACGCCGGGCGCTGGGAGCCGATCTTCGGCCAGCCCTGATCGGGGCGTGCTGATCGGGAGGCTCTGACCAGGCGTTTCCGATCATCCGGCCAGCAGCCGTTCGTACTCCGCCAGCAGCCCGTCGGCCGTCTCCCGGCCGGCGGGCCGCAGCGGGGCGCGGACCGGGCCCGCGGGCAGACCGAGTGCGTTGAGCAGGGCCTTGGCGGTGACCGTGCCGGGCAGTCCGCTCGACATCATCAACTCGATGAGCGGAGTGGCGCGTTGCTGCAACCGGGCCGCCTCAGCGGTGTCTCCCGCGTCGAACGCGTCCAGAACGGCGCGGAGTCGGGCCGGGGCGGCGTTCGCGACCGTGCTGATGTACCCCGCGCCGCCCACCGCGTACAGGGCGAGGTTGTGCTCCTCGCAGCCCGCGTAGTACGCCAACTCCGTGCGGGAGAGGACCTTCTGGGCGCCGAGGAAGTCGTACGAGCAGTCCTTGACCGCCACGATCCGGGGATGCTCGGCGAGCCGGATCATCGTGTCGGGCTCGATGCGGGTGCCGGTGCGGCCCGGGATGTCGTACAGCGCCACCGGTAGCCCGGACGCGTCCGCGACCTGGCGGAAATGTTCCTCCAGGGCGTCCTGAGGGGGCTTGCTGTAGTACGGGCTGACCACCAACAAGCCGTCCGCGCCCGCCTTTTCGGCCGCGAGGGCCAGTTCGACGGTGTGCCGGGTGTCGAAGGTACCCACGCCCGCGACGATCGGCACCCGGTCGCCCACCGCCTCCCGGACCGCGGTGATCAGCGCGGCCTTCTCCGCGTCCGTCGTGGTCGGCGCCTCGCCCGTCGTACCGGACAGCACGAGGCCGTCGCAGCCGTCCGTCACCAGCCGCTCGGCGAGCCGCTGCGCCCCGTCGAGATCGAGCGCGCCCGCGTCGCCGAAGGGCGTGATCATGGCACAGAGCGCGCGGCCGAAGGGAGCGGCGGAGGGGGTGGCGGAGTGTCGGGCTGTCGTCATGCGAGTAGTCTCGGCAGAGCTACAGTGAAGCTCCACTTAATTTTCCTACGAGGTATCGGTAAGGATTACTGCGAGGTGGCCGTTCGTGGCAGCGTCCTCCGAGGCGCGATGGCCCTATGTCCAAGCCGGCCCTTCATGGGTCACCATGGCCAGGACGGTCATCGACCCCTGGTCATGGGAGGCGTCATGAAGCTCGGCAAGGCACTCGCCACCGGAGTCGCGGAAGAGCGGCCGCAGGCCACCGTGGAAGAACCCGATCTCGAACTTGCCGCGGAGATCCGGGACGTCGAAGAGTCAGCTCCCGAAGAGGCCCCGGCCGCCCGATGAGGCTGCGGCTCCCCGAGGAACGCCCGACGGAGCCGCCGACCGGATACAAGATCGCCCACCCGGTGCTGTCCCACGACGGAACCCGGGCCGGGTTCACCGGTGTGTCGCTGGGCGGCGCGCTGCCGTACGGAGCCCTGGCCGACGCGGCTTGCGTCTACGGCCTGCGGCACCGGGCACCGCACCGCCGCTGCGACTGCGGCTTCCACTGCGTGCACGACCGTACGACGGCCGAGGCGCTGCTGTGCACGGCCGAGCACCGGACGGCCGTCCTGCTCGAAGTCTCGGTACTCGGCCGCTACATCCGCTTCGAACGCGGCTTCCGCTACGCCCGCCAGCGGGTGCGCACCGCCACGGTCGGCCCGTGCGCCTGCGGCAAAGTCGCGGCGGCGCTCGCCGACGCCGGCTGGGGCCGCCCCGGCTGGCGCGCGCTGGCCCCCTCATGCGGGGGATGCCTGCGCGGCCGTACGTCCGTCTCACTGGCCGGGTTCGCCCGGCTGGCCGGAGAGGGCCTGCGGGTGGTGGCCGGAAAGGGCGCGGTGCCGCCCGTGGCCGACCTCGCCGGGGCCGAGGGGCTGGGCGTACCCGAACTCGTCGCGGAGGCCGCGCTCCTCCAGGCCCGGCTGGACTGGTTCCAGGCCCAGCTGGCGCGGCTCGGCGAGCACGGGGCGGGCGGCGCGCCGCACGGGTAGCCGGGGGCCGGTCAGGGTACCCGGGGGTTCCGAAACCGAGAGGAGGCGGAACCGTGACCGGGACCACGGCCCCCAGGCCGGCACACGACGAACACCATTCGGTGGGGGAACTCGTCGGACAGGCCAGCGAACAGCTTTCGCGGCTCGTACGACAGGAAGTGGCCCTCGCCAAGGAGGAACTGGCCGAGAAGGGCCGCCGCGCCGGACGTGGCGGCGGGCTGCTCGGTGCCGCGGGCGCCGTCGGCTACGCCGGCCTGCTCGCCCTGGCCGCCACGGCCGCCGCCGCGCTCTCGCTGGCGCTGCCCGTGTGGGCCGCGGCGCTCATCGTGGCGGGCGTGCTGTTCGCACTCGCGGGCCTGCTCGCGGCGACCGGCCGCGCCCAGCTGCGCCGCGCCGCACCGCCCACGCCCGAGGAGGCCCTCGGCAGCGTCAGGGCGGACGTCGAGGAGATCAAGGAAAGGGCGCACCGATGACGCAGGAGCGGGACAAGGCGGCGCAGGGGCGCGAGGCGGTGGGGGCGAAGGGGCCCGATGAACTGCGCCGCGAGATCGAACGGACCCGGAGTGAACTCGGCGACACGGTCGAGGAGTTGGCCGGGAAGGCGGATGTGAAGGGGCGGGCGCGGGCCCGGGCGGCCGATCTCCGGGACAAGGCGGGAGCGGTGACGGTGCAGCTGCGGAGCAGTGCGGCGCAGGCGGGGCACACGGTCCAGGGGAAGGCGAGCGAGGCGGGTCACGCCGTTGAGCACAGCCTGCCCGGTCCGGTCCGCAGCGCCGTGCAGGTCGGAGTGCGTCATCCCCGGCCCGTGCTGATCGTCGGCGCGGCCGCGGGGGTGGTGGTCGCGGCGGGGGTGTGGCGGTGTAGGCATGGAGGACGGTGAGTGAGCGGGTTTCCATTGGGTGAGTGACGGCGGTGCCCGGGTGGGGTGCGCAGCCCGGCGCTACGGGGTGCCGCCTCTCGTGGAGGAACCCGAGCCGCGCGAGGGCGGCAAGGGCCCCTTCGGCTCGACCGTCACCGCCTGGGACCCGCCGCACCACTGCACCCACCGCGCCGAGAACGTCGAGGGCGTCTCCGAGCAGACCCTCAACGCCAGTACCTGACGCACTGCGACCGCCGCCCGGTCGCCTTCACCACGTTCGACGGCCCCGACGCGTCCAAGGCGTCCGACTCCTTCGCCGCCGTCGGCCGGGCGCGTCCGGCGCCGATGCCAAGGCGGACGAGGCCGCCTGGAAGGGCCGGCTGGACGGGGTGTTCAGCCAGCCCTGACCACCGCGATCGATTACGGCTCGAACCGCAGCACCTGCGGGTCGTGGTCGCTGATCTGGTCGTTGAACTCCGAGTTGACGTGCACGCTGTCGTACTCGAAGTCGCAGGACCACCGGATGGACGGGCTGACCAGGATCTGGTCCAGAACCTGGGCGTTGCCCTGGTAGACGTACGAGTAACGCTCGCTCTTCGGCAGCGACTTGATCGCCGACCAGAGCGCGCCGTCGTCCTCCAGGAGCTTGGTGGTGGCGGAGAACTCGAAGTCGTTGATGTCGCCGAGGGTGACGACGTCCGCGTTCTTCTGGGTGGCCAGGATCTGCTTGACGAAGGTGTTCACCGCGGTCGCCTGGGCGTGCCGCTGGGTCTCCGAGCTGCGCGTCGGCGGCTGGTACTGCGAGTGCAGTGCCTGGTCGCCGCCCTTTGAGGCGAAGTGGTTGGCGATCACGAAGACCGTACGGCCGCGGAAGAGGAACTCGCCGGCCAGCGGCTTGCGGCTGTTGGCCCAGGCGGTGTTCGTCGGGTCGATCCGGCCGGGGGAGACCGTCAGCGCCGCCCTGCCGTGCTCCTTGGTGACGCCGACGGCGGTCGTGGCGTCGCCGCCCGCGCGGTCGGTGAAGGACACCCGCTGTGGGTTGAACAGGAACGCCTGGCGGATGTTGCCGCCCGGCTGCCCGCCGTCGGTGTTGTTGGCCGGGTCGATCGAGCGCCAGTCGTACTTCGGGCCGCCGGCCGCCACGATCGCGTCGATCAGCTTCGTCATCGTCCGGTCGGCGGCGACCGTGCCGTCGTTCGTCGCGCCGTTGTTGTCCTGGATCTCCTCCAGGGACACGATGTCGGGCGACTGGAGGTTGTGCACGATCGCGGCGGCGTGCTCCTCGAAGGTGGCGTCGGTCGGGTCGAGGTTCTCGACGTTGTACGTCGCGACCGCCAGCTCGCCCCTCTTCTGCTTCTCGGTGGTCTCCCGCTCGAGGCCGGCGCCCTTCAGTGTGCCGATCTTGTTGGCGACGAGGGTGTAGCCGCCGAACTGGTTGTAGTCCAGCGGGCCCGCGGTGGTCCCGGTGAGGGTGTCGCCGACGTTCGCGGCCGGGAAGTCGGCGACCGCGCCGAGGGACTGGATCTGGAGCCGGCCGGTGTTCTGGGAGTCGTAGGAGCCGTAGACCGTGCCGCCGCGGCGGTTGCGGTTCTCCCACGGCTTGACCGTGACCCACAGCTCGGTGAACGGGTCGGTGGCGCCGACCACACGCGTGTCGGAGACCTGGACGTTCATGCCCTCCAGGGACTCGTAGCGGTCCAGGGCGTACTTCGACGGCCTCAGGGTCAGGCCGTTGACCGAACCGTTCGCGCCCGCGTCGCCGGCCGGGGCGTAGGCGCTCGGCACGGACCTCGCGTCGATGACGGTGGCGGCCGGAACCGCGTTGCCGCTGGAGACGACCGTGACCGTCGGGCGGACGATCTCGGTCAGCGCCTGGTTGCCGGAGGAGGTGCCGCCGGGGACGAACTCCGAGACCGTGCCGGAGACGGTCACCGCGTCTCCGACCGCCACCTTCGGGGAGCTGGTGAAGACGAAGACACCCTCACTGGTGGCCGGGTCCGCGTCCGGGTTCGGATCCTGGATCCAGAAGCCACGGGACGAGCCGTAGGTGCGCACGCCGGTGACGATTCCGGTCACGTCCGTGACCTGCTTGCCGGCGTACGGGGATATCCGGGTCGTGCCCTGGATGTCATGGATGCGCACGGAGTCCGCGTGCGCGGGCGAGGTGAGGACGACGGTCGACGCCGCGGAACAGACGGCGGCGACGGTGAGCGCGGCGAGACGCGCGGAAGACTTGCTCGGCAACGGGATCCCTCCGGGGACGTACATGGGCGCCGGGACGAGGGTGGAGCGTGGAACCGTGGGAGCCGCGACCTGTGGGGCGGTGGCGACGCGCGTAGAAAATACAGTGAACAAGTGTCCGACAGGTTTCTACGCGCGTAATCTCCTGCCTGGTCAAGCCACTTGTCAAGGTTTCAGCCATGTACGGGTCCTGTCCGGGAGATGAACCGGGCGGCATGGGTGGAAAGCGGTCTAGGCTGAGCGGCTGAGTAGTACGTCGCGTCCCCTAGGAGAACCAGCCGATGTCAGACAGCTCCCCCCTGCCGCCGGCGCGGCTGCACCCCGAAGCGGAGCTGGCGCGGGACGCGCTGTCCACGCCGCTGCTGTCGAGGGCCGCGCGGCTCGCCCGCTGGGCCGGCCCGGACACCCGCGTCGACGCCGGAGCCGGACTCGTCGACGAACAGCTGCCGGCGGCGGCCGAGGCCCTCGGGCTGAGCGGGGAGGACGCCGCGGCGGACGCGAGCGAGGCCTGGCGGGTCGCCGTCGACACCGGGCTCGTCGAGGTCATCGATGAGGAAGCGGGCACCGTCGCGGCGGGCGCGGACCTGGCCCGCCTGACCGGCGGTGCGCCGCAGGACGTGCTCGCGGTCTGGCTGGGCGCCCTGGAGACGGTGGTCGCCGACGCGAGCGTGCCGGACCTGGACGACCTGGTGGAGGCCGTGGACACGGGCGCCGAGATCGACCTGTCGTCCCTGGACTGGGACCCGGAGGCCGAGGCGGAGTTCCTGGACGGCGTGCTCGCGAACCTGTACCTGCTCACCCTCAACGAGGACGGGCCGGGCGACGGCGCCGTCCCGCTGCCCGCGCTGGCCGCGTCGATGATCGTGCCCAGCGACATGGGGGAGCCCACCAACGACATACTGGAGCAGGTGTCCGACGCGATGATGCGCCTCGACGACCAGTTCCGGATGCTTGAGCCGGTAGGGCTGGTGGAGTACCAGCCGGTCGACGAGGCCCTGATGGCGGACACCGCCGAGGAGCCGTCGGCCCCCGTCGACGAGACCGACGTCTCCCGCTACGGCATGGTGCGACTGACCCCGCTCGGCCTGTACGGGCTGCGGGCGCGGCTGCTGGAGGCCGGGGTCGAGGCACCCGCGGTCGGCGACCTCGCGGACAAGGGCGCCGACGCGCTGTTCGACGGGACGGCGACGTTCCCGCCGGCGGCGGCGCAGGCCGAGACCGAACAGTGGCTGGCGCACCGCGACCCCCTCGCCGCCGCACGCGAGTTGCTGGCGGCCGCGCGCGGCTCGGACACCGGCGCGCCGCTGCGGCGGCTGCGCTGCCAGCAGGCGCTGTCGCTGGTCGGCGCACAGGCCGAGCCAGCGCTGCGCGAGGTGCTCGACGACGCCGAGCTCGGCGGACTGGCACGGGTCTGGCTGACCGAGCGGGGCGCCCCGGACGTGCCGGCGCCGTCCGGGGACATGGTGTTCTGGCTGACCGTCGACACGATCGCCGCCCAGCTGGCGGCCGAGGGGAACTCCGCGGAGCTGAGGGCGCTGGTGGAGGGGCTGGCCCAGCACCACAGCGGGTTCTTCACGACGGCCTGGCGGGTCGACCACCCGGCCACGGCGGACGTGCTGGAGGCGATGGGGCGGCTGCACCCGGACAAGAAGATCGCCAAGGAGGCACGCAAGGCGGCCTTCAAGGCGCGGTCGCAGCAGGGTAGTTGACGTCTGGGCCGTCGGCCCCTCGCACGGTGTGTTACGGGTTCATGGAAGCGGACCCGGTGAAGTCTCCCGGCGTTCAACCCGCGTTCAGACATGGGCGGGACCGTGGCGCCGACCGAGGTCCGCCACCCTCCACTGGCATACCCACCGTCACAGGAGACACCATGTCGCTCACCCGCAGGGACTTCGCCAGAAAATCCGCGATCACCGGTGCCGGTGTCGCGCTGGCGGGCAGCGTCGGCGCCCTCGCCACCGCTCCGGGAGCCCTCGCGTCCTACGACACCGACAGTGCGGGGGAGGAGTCGGCGGACGCGTCCGGCGGGGTCGGCTACGGACCCCTGCTCCCCGACCCGAAGGGCATCCTCGCGCTGCCCGCCGGGTTCAAGTACCGCATCCTCACCCACAGCGGAAAGACCAAGCTGGAGTCGGGCGAGTTCACCCCCTCCAACCACGACGGCACGGCCACCTTCGCCGGCCCGCGCGGCACGACTCTGCTCGTCAACAACCATGAGCTGAAGGGCCCGCGCGCCAACTGGAAGTACCCGGTCCCGCTCACCGAGGGCCTCGTCTACGACCCCGCCGCCTCCGGCGGCTGCACGGTCGTCGAGGTCCGCCCCGACGGACAGGTCGCCGAATGGGTCGGCATCGCCGGCACCTCCACCAACTGCGCCGGCGGCAGCACTCCCTGGGGCACCTGGCTCACCTGCGAGGAGAACTCCGACCGGGCCGGCACCAACGGCATGACCAAGGACCACGGCTACGTCTTCGAGGTCGACCCCGTCGACCGGCGCGCCAACCGCGCCCCCAAGCCGCTGAAGTTCTTCGGCCGCTACGACCACGAGGCCGTCGTCATCGACCCCAGGCGCGGCCACGCCTACCTCACCGAGGACGCCTCGAACCCCAACGGCCTCTTCTTCCGCTGGACCCCGCCCAAGGGCTTCGAGTACGGCCGCGGCAAGTTCCGCACGCTCCCGGACGACGCCGGCGTCCTCCAGGCGCCCAAGTGCTTCGACTCCGGCGGCAAGTTCGTCGACGACCTCTCCCGCGCCACGAAGATCGGCACCGTGTACGGCGTGGACTGGGTGGACGTACCCGACCGCGACGCCAAGACCGTCGCCGTGCGCAAGCAGTTCGGCGCCGGCGAGATCACCCGCGCCCGCAAGCTGGAGGGCATGTGGTGGGGCGACGGCGGCGCCTACATCGTCTCCTCCTACGCCCGTGAGGAGAGCCCCGTCGCGCACGACGGCCAGGTCTGGTTCTACGACCCCAAGCGCCGCACGCTGACGCTGAAGGTCCTGCTCGGCGTCAACCCCGACCCGTCCAAGGACGGTGCCTTCGACGGCCCCGACAACATCACCGTCTCCCCGTACGGCGGCCTGATCCTCGCCGAGGACGGCGAGGGCGTCTCGCACCTCTTCGGCGCGACCGACAGCGGCCGTACGTACCCCATCGCCCGCAACGACCTGAACGTCGGCACCGAAGAGGAGCCGGAATACAGCGAGTTCGCCGGTGTCACCTTCTCGCCCGACGGCCGCACGCTGTTCGCCAACATCCAGGACCCGGGCATTCTGCTGGCCATCACCGGGCCCTGGAAGCGGCAGCGGCGATAACCGGTTCAGGTCCCTCGAAAGAGTGGCTCTGCCTAGCAACTCTGAACTTGTCTCTCTTGCCGGAATAGCGTTTCGAGTATCGAACTGGCAGCCGGGGAGAGTTGAAGAGGCGCTGTGGACAGGGAGTTGCAGGGAGGGGTCTCCGAGGGCTCCCGCGTATGGCTTGGCGACGGCTCGATGAGGACCATTGAGGACGTGATCGAGAGACGTCTCCCTGCGCTTTCGTACAGTAAGGAATGGGATACCAGCACCAAGGCTCGCGCGACCATTCGGTCGGCGATCTCATTTCGGTTCAGCCGAGTGCCTGCTTCAGCGGTATCGCTCACGAGGCGCTCAGCGTCCGGTTTGTGTCCGGTCGGGTGGTTGAAGTCGTGCCCGGCCTGGCGTGGGAGTGGAAGCGGGCCGACGCCCTGGTTCCCGGTGATCGGATCCCGTTCCCCTTGCTTGCTGGTCACTTCGGCATCGAGGGAAGCGCTCACGACGGATACTTCGTCGGCGCCATGCTCGGTGACGGCGGAATGACGTCATGTACTCCTGAGTGCCATGATGATTCGCAGGACGGGGCGGTGGAATTCATGCGGAGTTTCGCCACTGAGCGCGGGTGTGGCGTGCGTGCCTGACTGAATGCCTCCGTCGTTACGGTGTCTGGGGGCAACGGTGTGACCGGAAAGCGTTGCCTGACAGGTTGCTCAGCCGCGACTTCTGGATCGGCTGTCTCTCGGGACTGTCGAGTACGCCACGGTATCGCAATCAACGGCAATATCATCGCAAGCCGTCGGCCGATTCACATCGTCGAAGTGTCGCGAGCTACCGTGATGGTTCGACTGGCAGGGCAGCTGAAACTTCGCATCGGCTACAAGGCTCACAAGCTGGAGCGAGTGACTCATGCGGTTGGGTACGTGGCCCCAGCGCGTAGTGAAATGCATGGATATGACGAAGCCGTAGCCCTGGACAGGGTGAAGAGCGTCACGCCGGTAGGAGGGAGGCGCTTTTACGGCGTTACTGCCAGTCCTTCTGGACTGTTCGTAGTGAACGGCCTTGTGCTAGGCGCCGGGTAGCCAATGCCTGTGACCAGAGAGACCCTCCCAGAGTGGGTCCCGTGCCCGTCACTTCGAGTGCCTGAGCTGTTTTCTCTGCCCCAGAAGCTTGCTTCTGGAGGAGCTGATATCTAACATTTCAATCCATGGAGGCCATCCGACCCGCCCCCCGCACCCTGCTCAGGGACCGCGCCTACGCCTCGATCCGGGACGCCATCGTCTCCGGGGAGATCGAGCCCGGCGCGGTCGTCCGGGACGCCGAGCTGGCCGAGCAGCTCGGGCTGTCCCGGGCGCCGGTGCGCGAGGCCTTCGCGCGGCTCGTGGACGAGGGGCTGCTGGAGAGCAAGCCGCAGAGCTACACGCGGGTCACTCGGGTCGTGGCCGCCGACGTACGGGACGCGGCGGCCGTGGTCGGGGCCATGCACGAGCTGGTGACACGGGTCGCCGTACCCCGGTTGTTCGCCGCCGACATCGAGGCGATGCGCGAGGCCAACGAGTGCTTCGCGGCGGCCGTCGGCGCGGGCGACGTGGACGCGGCACTGGAGGCCGATGACGAACTCCACGACGTCCTGGTCCGGGTGAGCGGCAACCACGCCGCCGCCGCGACCATCACGCGCTACACCCCGCTCATCCGCCGGCTGGAGCGACGGCGCTTCGGCGAGGGCGGCAACTGCCGTTCGGCCGGGCTGCACGATCAGCTGATCGAGGCCTGCGCGGCCGGTGACGTGGACGAGGCGGTCCGTGTCACGGCGGAGATCTGGCGGGGTCTGGAAGGGCTCGCCGACACCGACTGACCCGGGAGGACCCATGTCCCTTTCCTCGCCTCTGTCTTCCTACGGCCGTCACCCCCTCCTCTTCGGACCGTCGCCCGTGCACCCCCTGGAGCGGCTCACCGCGCACCTCGGCGGCGCCGCCCTCTGGGCCAAGCGCGAGGACTGCAACTCCGGTGTCGCGTACGGCGGGAACAAGACCCGCAAGCTGGAGTACCTGATCGCCGACGCGCTCGCGAAGGGCTGCGACACACTCGTCTCGATCGGTGGGGTGCAGTCGAACCACACCCGGCAGGTCGCCGCCTGCGCCGCTCGCGCCGGGCTCAAGTGCGTTCTGGTGCAGGAGAGTTGGGTGGAGTGGCCCGACGTCGTGTACGACAAGGTCGGCAACATCCTGATCAGCCGGCTCGCCGGAGCCGACGTACGGCTGGTGAGGGCCGGCTTCGGGATCGGGTTCAAGGAGAGCTGGGAGCAGGCGCTCCGGGACGTCGAGGAGGGAGGCGGGAAGCCGTACGCCATTCCCGCCGGCGCCTCCGACCATCCGCTCGGCGGTCTCGGCTTCGCCGGGTGGGCGTATGAAGTGGTCGAGCAGGAGCGGGAGTTGGGGATCTTCTTCGACACCGTGGTCGTGTGCTCGGTGACCGGGTCCACCCAGGCCGGCATGGTCGCCGGGTTCCGTGCGCTGGAGGAGGCGGGCGGGCGGACGCGGCGCGTGATCGGCATCGACGCGTCGGCGGAGCCCGCCCGCACCCGGGAGCAGATCGCGCGGATCGCGCACAACACCGGGCAACTCATCGGCCTCAAGGGAGAGTTGACGGAAGCGGACGTCGAGCTCGACGAGCGGTATCACGCGGGGACGTACGGCATCCCCGACGAGACGACCCTGGAGGCCATGCGGCTCGCGGCCCGCACCGAGGGCATGGTCACCGATCCCGTCTACGAGGGGAAGTCGATGGCCGGGATGATCGATCTGGTGGGGCGCGGGGAGATCGGGCGGGACTCGACGGTGCTGTACGCCCACCTGGGCGGCCAGCCGGCACTCAACGCCTACAGCGCGCTGTTCTAGGGCCTGTCCGGCGGATCAGGTCGCAGGAAATCGGCGGCGCCCCCGTCAACGCTGATGAGTGGAGTCCGGTGCGTCCAGCCGCAAGGCGGAGGAGGGCATCGACGCGATGGGGGAGTCGGCAACCGACGACAACGCCGCAGATGGGCGTGCCAGCCCCCGCGTCTGCGGCATGATCCGCCGGACAGGTGATCTCGTCGGCCGATGCGGGCCGGTGTGTACCCTTTTGTTGCGCTGTAGGATTCGGAGAGGGTCCCCGGTCCGCAAGGAGTATCTGGATGGCGCAGGTCAGGCCCATGCGAGCGGACGCCCGGCGCAACCACGAGCGGTTGCTGGAGATGGCGGCCGAGGCGTTCGCCGAGCACGGGGAAAACGCGTCCCTCGACGACATCGCCAAGCGGGCGGGGGTCGGCTCCGGCACTCTGTACCGGCACTTCCCGACGCGGCAGGCACTGTTGGAGGCGGCGTACCTCGACCGAATCGAGGCGATCGCGGCGCGGGCCGACGACATCGCCGCGCGGCTGCCGCCGGGTGAGGCGCTCGTGGAGTGGCTGAACGAACTCAGCGCCGGCATGATCCAGGTCCGCGGGCTGAAGGCCCTGCTCGGGTCCGCCGTCACGGACGGCAGCCCGGCCGTGGTGACCGCCTGCGGCGACTCCGTCAAGAGCGCGGCGGCGCGGCTGGTCGGGGCGGCGCAGGAGGAGGGGACGCTACGGCGGGACGTCGACCCGATCGACGTCCTGCGCCTGGCCCACGGGGTCGCGACGGCGTCGGAGCTGGCGGACGGGGAGGGGACGCACATCCGCCGGTACCTGGCGTTGCTTACGGAGGGATTGCGGCCTTGAGGGGTTGACGTCCGGCGGGCCTGATGTCTGCGCGCCCAGGCCCCGGCGGCCGACATCGGCGAGGATCTCCACCGCGGGCCCGGCGCTGGACCCTCCCGTTTCGTCAGGGCTCTCGCGGGTACTCCGAGCCGTCTCCGTGTCCGACCAGCACAGGAGGCGGTAACGATCGACACCCCGGCCCGCAGGACGGCACACCGGTACATGGACATCGACGGAATCCGCGTCTTCTACCGTGAGGCCGGCCCCCCGGACGCCCCCGCCGTCCTGCTCCCGCACGGCTATCCGTCCTCCTCGTTCCAGTTCCGCGCCCTCATGCCGGCTCTCGCCGACCGGTGGCGGCTTGTCGCACCCGACTTCCCCGGCTTCGGCTACAGCGACACCCCGGACCCAGCCGACTTCTCGTACACCTTCGACGGGTACGCCGACTTCCTGGAGCGGTTCACCGCCGCGCTGACGCTTCGGCGGTATGCCCTCTACCTGCACGACTACGGCTCCCAGATCGGGCTGCGGCTGGCGATGCGCGCACCGGAGCGGGTCGCGGCCCTCGTCATCCAGAACGGGGACATCTACCAGGACGAGCTCGGCCCGAAGTACAAGGCGCTCAAGGAGTACTGGGACCACCCGACGCCGGACGGGCGGGCGCGGCTGCTGGAGGCCGTGACCGAGGAGGGGCTGCGGCACGAGTTCGTCGGCGAGATCGACGAGCGGCTCGTCGATCTGATCAGCCCCGACCTGTGGAAGCTGTCCTGGCCGCTGCTGGCCTCCCCGCGGCGCCGCGAGATCATGGTCGGGCTGATGGAGGGCCTGCGGGAGAACCTCGACTGGTTCCCGAGGTACCAGAGGTACCTGCGGGAGCATCGCCCTCCGACACTGATCGCCTGGGGGCCTCAGGACGGCTATATGCCCGAGGGAGCCGCACGCGCCTACCTGCGCGACCTTCCGGACGCCGAACTGCACCTGCTCGATGGCGGGCACTGGCTGCTGGAGACCCATCTGGAGGAGGTCGTCGCCCTGGTGCGGGACTTCCTCGGCAGGGTGCACGCCCAGCAGCCGGCCCAGTAGTGGTTCCTCGGGATCCGGGGCTCTGGCTACAGCGCCTGGGCGGCCGGCTTCACCATCCCCCGCACGGTGCGGGACTTCACGAAGTCGCCCATCGCCGTCATCTCCCACTCGCCGGAGAACTGCTTGATCAACTTGGCCATCATCACGCCCGTCTGCGCTTCGGCGTTGGTGAGGTCGAAGCGGACCAGTTCCTCGCCGGTCGCGGCGTCCAGGAGGCGGCAGTAGGCCTTGGCGACCTCGGTGAACTTCTGGCCGGAGAAGGAGTTGACGGTGAAGACCAGTCCGGTGACGTCCTGCGGGAGGCGGCCGAGGTCGACAACGATCACCTCGTCGTCGCCGCCGCCCTCGCCGGTGAGGTTGTCGCCGGAATGCTTGATCGCGCCGTTCACGATGGACAGCTTGCCGAAGTAGCAGCTGTCGATGTGGTTGCGCTGCGGGCCGTAGGCGATGACCGAGGCGTCCAGGTCGATGTCCTTGCCGCGGTACGCCGGCTCCCAGCCGAGGCCCATCTTGACCTGGGAGAGCAGCGGGCGGCCGCCCTTGACCAGGGAGACGGTCTGGTTCTTCTGGAGGCTGACCCGGCCCTTGTCGAGGTTGATCTTCCCGGCGCCCAGCGCGGGGGCGGGCGGGGCCGGGGGAGCGGCGGGCGCCGGGGGCGCGGTGACGCGCGGGTCCATCGACGGGGCCGGCGGGGCCACCGGGGTCTGCAGGGTCGGCGGGGGCGGGGCGACCGGCTGGGCCGGGGCGGCGGGGGCCGGCTCCTCGACCGAGACGCCGAAGTCGGTGGCGATGCCCGCGAGGCCGTTGGCGTAGCCCTGGCCGACGGCGCGGGCCTTCCAGGCGCCGTTGCGGAGGTAGACCTCCACGATGACGAGTGCCGTCTCGGTGCCGAGCTGCGGGGGCGTGAAGGTGGCCAGGACGCTGTTGTCGTCCGCGTTGCGGATGGTGGCCGTGGGTTCGATGCCCTGGAACGTCTGGCCCGCGGCGTCCGGGCTGGCGGTGACCACGATCTTCTCGATGCCCGGGGGGACGGCGGAGGTGTCCACCGTGATCGCGTCGGGGGACGTGCCGCCGCCGGAGCGGTACGTCACGCCGGGGCCGGCGGGCTGGTTGTAGAAGATGAAGTCGTCGTCGGAGCGCACCTTGCCGTCGGCGGTGAGCAGCAGGCCCGATACGTCGAGCCGCACGGGGGCGGCGACGTCCACCGTCACGCGGGCGGCGGGGAGAGGGATGTTCGAGCCGGGGGTCATAGCTGTCATGCCCGGTTGAACGAGCGAGGGCGTTTTACCGTTCCCTTACCGACGGCCAATCGGGGCGGGGGCGGTCAGCGGGTGTTGCGGGGGTGGGTGCGGGCGGTGCGTTCGTTGCCGCGTCTGTAGTTTCCGGTCCAGCGGGCCATGACGAGTTGGGGGTCGCCGGATGCCACCTCGGTGAGGAACTGTGCGGCTCGGGGGCCGCGGAGGGTTCCGGCGGGGCGGGCGTGGTGCGTTATCCGTACGGTGCCGTCGGAGTGCTCGGTGTATGAGAATCCATGGGGATGGGGCATATCGGGGATCGTAGAGGGCTGGTGGTGGGTGGGCCCAGGGGTTTTTCGCCCCCGCCGCCCCTACCGGTCCCATCCCCAGGGGCGCTGCCCCTTCGACCCCGCCAGGGGCTCCGCCCCCTGGACCCCCGGGCCTATGCCCACCCAACCACCCGTCTCGGTACCTCGAGAGGTGGACCACCGGGGCGAACGTCACCTGTCGACCCACCGAGTCGCCTCTTGGGTGACCGAGTCGGGCGGGCGGGTGGGCAAGGAGTACCTACGGCACCACCACGATCTTCCGGCCCACCCCCGCCGCGAACTGCTCCAGCGCCTGCGGGTACCGCTCCAGCGGGATCCGGTCGCTGATGAAGATCTCGGGGTCGAGGACGCCGTTCGCGAACAGCTCCGCCGCCCGTTCGAAGCTGTGGAGGACCGCCATGGAGCCCGTGATGGTGATCTCCTGGTTGTAGATGCGGTACGGGTCGATCGTCACCCGCGTCGCGTAGTCCGCCACCCCGAACTGCAGGAACGTGCCCGCCTTCGCCACCCGGTCCAGGCCGTCCTGGATCGCCGCCGCGTTGCCGGTCGCGTCGACCACCAGGTCCCACCCTTGCGGGCGGTCCAGTTCGTCCGGGTTCGCGGCCGACGCCGAGACGCCCAGGCGGCGGGCCGTCTCCAGGCGGGACGCGTTGACGTCCACCATGTCCACGCTCGCCGCCCCCGTCCGCTTGGCCAGCTCCAGCATCATCAGGCCCATCGTCCCGGAGCCGTAGATCAGGACGTGCGCGCCCAGGCGCGACTGCAGGACGTCGTAGCCGCGAACGGCGCAGGACAGGGGTTCCACCAGCGCCGCGTCCTCGGTGCGGACGTGCTCGGGCAGTCGTACGCAGTTCGCGACCGGGGCCACGGCGTACTGCGCCGCGCCCCCCGCCGTCGTCACGCCGATCGCCGCCCAGCGTTCGCAGAGGTTGTTGTGGCCCGTACGGCAGTACCGGCACTCGTAGCAGTACAGCGACGGGTCGACCGCCACCCTGTCGCCCACCGACAGCTCCGTGACCTGGGTTCCCACCCCGACCACCGCGCCCGCGAACTCGTGTCCCGGCACGATCGGCAGCTTCGGGGCGAACTCGCCCTGCAGGATGTGCAGGTCCGTGCCGCACAGGCCGCAGGCCGCCACCTCGACGACGACTTCGCGCGGTCCTGGCGTCGGGTCCGGGACCTCGGCGACGACGGCACGGCCCACGGACTCGATGACGGCGGCCTTCATTTCACGGCTCCCAACGACAGGCCCTGGACGAGTTTGTCCTGGGCGGCGAACCCCGCGGCGAGCACCGGCAGGGAGATGACGAGCGACGCGGCGCACACCTTCGCCAGGAACAAGCCCTGGCTGGTGATGAAGCCGGTCAGGAAGACGGGGGCTGTTTCCGCTACCACGCCGGTCAGCACCCTCGCGAAGAGCAGTTCGTTCCAGCTGAAGATGAAGCAGATCAGGGCTGTGGCGGCGATGCCGGGGAGCGCGATGGGGGCCACCACGCGCGCGAGGATCGTCGGCAGGCGCGCGCCGTCCACGCGTGCCGCCTCGATGATCGCCACCGGGACCTCGGCCAGGAAGGACTGCATCATCCACACCGCGATCGGCAGGTTCATGGAGGTGTAGAGGATGACCAGCAGCCAGATGTTGTCCAGCATGTCGGTGTTCTTGGCGAAGAGATAGATCGGCAGCAGGCCCGCCACCGCCGGCAGCATCTTCGTCGACAGGAAGAAGAACAGGACGTCCGTCCATTTCTTCACCGGGCGGATCGAGAGCGCGTAGGCCGCCGGGAGGGCCAGCAGCAGCACGAAGAGCGTCGAGGCCACCGAGGCCACCGTCGAGTTGATCAGCGCCGGCCAGGGGCTGGCGCCGCCGCCCGTGCCGAAGAACTCGCGGTAGCCGTCCAGGGTCAGGGCGGCGGTGAAGGACGGCGGGTTGGTGGCCGCGTCCTGCTCCGAGTGGAAGGACGTCAGGGCCATCCAGGCGATGGGCAGGAAGAAGACGATTCCCGCCAGCCAGGCCACCAGGCCCAGGCCCGCTCCCTTACGACGGCCGCGCACGCGGTTCTGTACGGCGATGGCGCTCATGCCCGGGACACCTCCTCGCGGAACAGGGACGACACCACGCGCAGCGCGAAGGTCGCGATGATGATCGAGCCGATGACCACCAGGACGCCGGCGGCCGAGGCGAGGCCGTTCTCGTGGGCCTGGTAGAAGCTCTGGTAGACGGTGTAGGGCAGGTTCGCCGTGCCCAGGCCGCCGGATGTGATCGTGAAGACGGCGTCGAAGTTCTGGACGATGTAGATGGAGCCCAGGAGGGCGCCCAGTTCCAGGTAGCGGCGCAGGTGCGGGAGCGTCAGGTGGCGGAAGATCTGCCAGTCGCTCGCGCCGTCCACCCTCGCCGCTTCGATCTGCTGCTGGTCACGGCTCTGCAGGCCCGCCAGCAGGATCAGCATCATGAACGGCGTCCACTGCCAGACGAGGGACGCCTCGACCGCGAGCAGCGGGGTGTTGGAGATCCAGTCCGGCTGTGGGCCGCCCACATAGTGCAGCAACCCATTGAGCAGGCCGTATTCGGGGTTGTAGAGCACATGCTTCCAGAGCAGGGCCGCCGCGACGGGGACCACGAGGAAGGGCGCGATGAGGAGCGTGCGGACCACGCCCCGGCCGCGGAACCTCCGGTCGAGGAGCAGCGCCAGGGCGAGGCCCAGCACCAGGCTGACCAGGACCACCCCGACCGTCAGCAGGACCGTCGTCCACACGGACTGGCGCAGGTCCGCGTCGGTCAGCACCTGGCGGTAGTTCTCGAGACCGGTGAAGTGCCGGGCCTTGGGATAGAGGGCGTTCCAGTCGAAGAAGGAGATCACCAGCGTGGCCACGAACGGGAGCTGGGTGACCGCGATCATGAAGATCAGGGCGGGAAGCAGGGGGGCCCGGGTCGCCCAGGCGCGCAGCCGGGCGGAGGGCTGCTTCACGGTGCGAACGGGAGCGGTGGCCACAGGGGCCGTTGTCGTCGCGGTCATCGTCCCTCGTACTCCTCGGAGATCCGCTCGGCGAGCTGCTGGGACTTCTTCAGGGCCGACTCGATGGACTGGCGTCCGGCGATGGCCGCGCTGATCTCCTGGGAGACCTTGGTGCCGAGATCGGTGAACTCGGGGATGCCGACGAACTGGATGCCGGGCGCGGGGCGCGGCTGCACGCCGGGGTCGTTGGGCCGGGCGCCCTCGATGGCTTCCTTGGTCATCTCCTGGAAGGCGGCGGCCTCTTTGACGTAGGCGGGGTTGGTGTACGTCGACGCGCGCTTGCCCGCGGGGACGTTGGACCAGCCGATCTGGTCGCCGACCAGCTGCTCGTACTGCTTGCTGGACGCCCAGGAGACGAACTTCCAGGCCTTGTCGTGGTTGCGGGACGCCTTCTGGATGCCCCAGGCCCAGGTGTAGAGCCAGCCGGAGGACTTGGTCTGCTCGACGGGGGCGGGGGCGTAGCCGAGCTTGCCCTTGACGGGGGAGTTGGCCGCCTCCAGGGAACCGGCGGCGGAGGTGGCGTCGTACCACATGGCGACCTTGCCCTGGGTCATGTTGTTCAGGCACTCGGCGAAGCCGGACTGGGCGGCGCCGGACTGGCCGTGCTTGCGGACCAGGTCGACATAGAACTTGGTCGCCTTCTCGAAGGCGGGGGAGTCGAGCTGTGCCTTCCAGTTCTTGTCGAACCAGGTGCCGCCGAAGGTGTTCACGACCGTGGTGAGGGGGGCCATCACCTCGCCCCAGCCCGGCAGGCCGCGCAGACAGATGCCCTTCATGCCCGGCTCGGCGCCGTCGGTCTTCGCGGCGAGGTCGGCCACCTGGGTCCAGGTGGGGTGGGCGGGCATCGTCAGGCCCTGCTTCGCGAACACGTCCTTGCGGTACATCAGGAAGGACGACTCGCCGTAGAAGGGCTGGCCGTAGAGCTTGCCGTCGTCGCCGGTCAGGGACTGGCGCATCGGCCCCAGGACGTCCTGTTCGTCGTACGCCGGGTCCTTGGCGACGTGGGAGTTCATCTCCTCCAGCCAGCCGTTGCGGGCGTAGATCGGTATCTCGTAGTTGGACAGGGTGGCCACGTCGTACTGGCCGGCCTGGTTGGCGAAGTCCTGGCTGATCTTGTCGCGGACGTCGTTCTCGGGCAGGACGGTGAAGTTGACCTTGATGCCGGTCTCTTGTGTGAAGTGGGCGGCGGTGAGCTTCTGCAACTCGGTCATCTGGGGGTTGTTGACCATCAGGACGTTGATCGAGTTGCCGCCCGATCCGGCCCCGCCCGCTCCGACCCAGCAGCCGGAGAGCAGCGGGGCGAGCAGCGTCCCTGCGGCGGCCATGGCGAGCGTGGCTCGCGGGGGCCGTCGTCGGCTCTGGGTTCGCATGGATCGCTCCTGGACGTGAGAGGAGATAGACGTATGGGGGAGATGGGCGTATGGGGATATAAAGGGCACCGTTCGGCAAAGGGTGCCGTACGAAGTGGGTGGGTGGTTTTCAGACGCGGATGACCTGCGGTCCCAGCAGGGAGTAGCGATGGGCCTCGGCCGTCGGAAGCAGCGTGCTCGTCACGATCGCCTCCAGCGCGCCGACCTCGGCGAACCGGCAGAAGCTGACCGCTCCGAACTTGGTGTGCACGCCCGCGAAGACCGTGCGGCGCGCGGCGCGGATGGCCTGCGCCTTGACCTCGCTGACCGCGGGGTCGGGGGTGGTCAGGCCGTGCTCGCGGGAGATGCCGTTGGCGCCGATGTAGGCCAGGTCGACGACGAAGCCGGCCAGCATCTTCGTCGTCCAGTGATCGACCGTCGCCAGTGTGCCGGAGCGGACCCGGCCACCGAGCAGCAGGACCGAGATGCCGTCGGCTTCGGCCAGCGTACCGGCGACCGGCAGGGACGCGGTGACCACGGTCAGCGGCCGGCCCCTGGGCAGCGCCTCGGCGATGAGCTGCGGGGTGAAGCCCTCGTCGACGAAGACGGTCTCGGCGTCGCCGAGCAGCTCGGCGGCCGCGGCCGCGATCCGGCGCTTCTCGGGAACGTGGCTGGTGGCCCGGAAGGCGAGCGTCGTCTCGAAGCCGGCGCTCTCCACGGGGTAGGCGCCGCCGTGGGTGCGGCGGACCAGGCCGTGGTCCTCCAGGGCGCGCAGATCCCGTCGTACGGTCTCCTTGGCCACGCCCAGCTCGGCGGCGAGCGCGGTGACGTCGACCGAGCCGGTGGCGCGCGCGGCCCGCACGATCTCCCGCTGACGTTCTTCCGCTGTCCTGGGGATCATGGCCGTCACCCGCTTCCGTGCTTGCTTGCCCGTTCGGGCCCAGTGGGGCCCATGGGTGAAAGTTCTACAGCGGGTGCGCGGCACCGACCAGGCCTGTTGCGGGTCCGATGCTGCCCGTGTGTGCCCGATTACGGTGGGCTGTGCCCGTCTCGGACCTGCGCGGCTGTGCGTTCGACCGTGAGATCGGGCAGTGCGGGTGCCCGAATGCGGCGGCGGGCGGGCCCTCGGGGAGCCGACGGGCGAGTTCCTCGGCGCCGGGGAAGTCGGTGTGCAGCGCGAAGCCGGGT